>JBBSAR010000263.1:0-6206 GCA_038252125.1 Desulfatiglandales bacterium | reverse complement strand
GATCGTTGGGGGGATCGGTGGGGGAAATGGTGTTATAATCAAATCCGCGTACCGTATTGATGCCCCCGAGGAAGAATTTCTGAAAGACGGACAATTGGCCTCTGTCCTGAATATATCCCCAACGCCCCTGCACCATGAAAACCGTGTTCCAAAACATGGGGAAAAACCAGGCGGTTCTGAGCCTATACTTGATAAACTCTTCATCCCCTCCAAGACCCGCGTATTGAATCAATCCCTCGTTTATGGAGCCTGTGTTCGTATTCCACAGTTTATCCCTGCTGTCCCTTTTTACCGAGAACGTCATGCTGCTTGTGATGTTGCGGCCTTCCATATCTTTCAGAGGCTGGGAGGCATCCGCCGCGATATTCGTGATGTCCGCGTCATCCCAGCCGTATCGGACATTCGCCCTCGTATAGTCGAAAATAAAGGGGAATCCCAGACTGATGGCCGTCCCGATACTGGTTCTGTCATACTGATCGTATTCCTGGCTGAAATCATAGGCATCCACCCCGAGGGCCAGCGGTTTGTCAAACAGCCACGGTTCCACGAAACGGATATCAAACTGCGTATTGCTTCCACCCAGCCGCGCATTCGCCTGCAGTTTCTGCCCATATCCGAAAAAGTTTTCATCCGCAACCTGAAACTGGACAAAGCCTGAATATTCAGCGCTGTATCCCGCGCCCACGCTGAATGTACGGGTCCCCTTTTCCTTCACATTGATATCCAGTTTCATCAAATCCTCAGTGGACCCTTTTTTGGTCTCGACCTGCACATCTTCGAAGAACCCAAGGCGCTGCAGATTGGCTGTGCTTCTCTTAAGATTTTTGCCGCTGAAATAATCTCCCTCAGTCACCTTGAGTTCACGCCGGATCACCTTATCCCTCGTATGCGTATTTCCGGAGATATTAATTCTCTCAAAACGCACCTTTTTCCCCTTGCTTATGTCATAGGTAATCTGAGCCTTGTGGGTTTCATCATTTTCTTTGACAATAGGCCTCACTTCCGCATACGCGTACCCCTCATCCGCATACACATCTCTCAGGGCGAGGATGTCGTTTCGCACAATTTCCCGGTTGAAGACATCCGACTTCCCAATATTTGTTTTCTTCAGAAGCTCATCGGCGGGTTCTATGAGTTCTCCCTCAACAAGCACTTTTCCCACGCCATATTGGGGCCCCTCATCAATGTCAATGGTTACAACCAGTCCCTTTAGGGCATCATCATAGGCAACCTTCGGTTCGCCCAGCTTTGCCCGTATGTAGCCGTGGTTGTGATAGAAAGAGGTCAATTTATTCACATCGAATTCCAGCTTTTTTTCATCCAAGACTCCGGCCTTGGTAATCCACGACAGAAACCATTTCGTGTTGGTTTCCATGATCTTCTTGAGTTCCTTATCACTGAAATGCTTGTTCCCGACAAACCGGATCTCTTCTATATAGACCTTGATCTTTTCATCAATCTTGTATTTGAGCATCACTTCATTATTGGGGAGAGGCTCCGTGGTCTCTTCGATTTCCGCATTGTAATATCCTTTGTTCTTATAAAACTCGCGAAGGCGGTTGATGCTCTGACGTATTTCGTTGTTATCAAGGATTGAATAGAGGCTTATACCCACTTCCTTTTGCAGATCCTCATCGTCTGATTCTTTATTCCCCGAAAAGACGATCTTGCCGACGGAAGGCTTTTCCACAACACGAAAAGTAACGACCACCCCGGTAGGGCCGTTTTCCGTCTCCATCTTCACATCGTTGAAAAAACCCATTTTGTAAATGTCACGCAAGTCTTTATCTAATTTGCGATAATCCAATCTGTCCCCGGGTTGACTGTTAATGGCAGCGAGGATCGCGGCCTTTTCGATGCGAACATTCCCCTGAACAAGGATAGAATCGATCTGCGGAACTCCCGTAATCCGGTCATCGATGATAACGGACAACCGCTTCATGGTATTGGACAATTCATCAATGTCATCGGATACGATGTAAACATTGAAAGGAGGCCGTTCCTGAAGGACATTCACCACTTTCAGGTCAATACTCGCTTTGCTTCCTATCTGCGTGAGGCTGCCGGCGACGATCCACCTGACGTCCAGTTCTTTTCCGAGCCTCATGAGCGTCTCTGTTTCAGTGGATTTGGAAAACGCCAGAGGGTTCAGGTTGACAATCCTCGGGTTAATCATCTTAAATCCTGTTTCGCCCATCCGGTCTGAAAGCATGGTCTGCAAACCTTCAGCCAAATCCCCCATCGGTTTCATGGAATGGATCTGAAAGGGAAGGATCGCCATGACGCCCCGGCTTGCATCTTCCGCACCGACTTCGGGCAGAAAAGAACAGGACAGCAGGATAAAGACACTGAACATCACGATTTTCAGACTAAAGCCCTTCGATTTTTTATTCCATTCGCCCATTAATCAGCTCCATCTTTCTGGACATCTTCCGTGCAAGCTTGTCATTATGTGTGGCAATGACCATTGCCACCCCTTCCTGCCTATTTAATTCAATGAGAAGTTCCGCGATCTCCTCCCCGGTCATCCAGTCAAGGTTTCCCGTGGGCTCATCTCCCAGAATGATCCTCGGCCTCATAATCAGAGCCCGTGCGATAGCCACGCGCTGCTGTTCTCCACCGGAGAGTTCCCCGGCCCTATGGGTCATCCTTTCCTCAAGTCCCACCCGCGACAGGACCTCCCGTGCCATTTGCATGGCCTGCTTTCGGGGATATCTCGCTATAAGCGCAGGCATCATGGCATTTTCAAGGGCGTTCAATTCGGGCAACAGGTGATGAAATTGAAATACAAATCCAATATCCCTGTTTCTAAGCCTGGAGATCTCCTCTCCAGCCATTTCATAAACATTCCGATCACGGAACCGGACAGTTCCCTCGGAGGGACGTTCCAGACTTCCCATGATATTGAGCAGCGTTGATTTTCCTACCCCGGATGCCCCCATAATGGCAAGACTGTCGCCCTTTTCCATGACCAGATCGATCCCCCTAAGAACGTCAATCCGTTTTCCGAAATGATCGAATGACTTACATACATTTTCAAGGGTCAGCATAGGGGAGACATCCATTATTCATACCTGAAGGATTCCACAGGGTTCAATCGCGAGGCATACCATGACGGATACAGTGTAGCAAAAAATGATATGGTTATGGCAGCCAGGGATACAAGCCATATATCGGGCATTTCCACCTGAACCGGCAGCTTGGAGAGGTAATAAACATCCGAAGGAAGATCAATAAACTTATATTTATCAAGTATATAGCACAGTCCAAGACCCGAAGCGAGCCCGGTGATCGTGCCGATGAACCCCACAAGAAGCCCCTGAAACATGAATATGCTCATGATGCTCCTGGAAGTGGCCCCCATGGCTCTTAAAATGGCTACATCTCTCGTTTTTTCCATAACCACCATCACCAGGGTGCTGATGATGTTCAGGGCACCCACAAGAACGATCATCACCAGGATGATGGACATGGTGTATTTTTCCAGTTTCAGGGCCGAAAAAAGGCTCTTATTCATCTCCTTCCAGTCTTTTGTCCAGTAAGGATGATCAAGAAGTTTCTGAATCGCCCTGCCGACGCTGTCGGCTTCATACACATCCCGGACTCTTACCTCAAGGCCCGTCACGTTGTCTCCCATTCCCAAAAAACTCTGGGCTTCTCCAAGAGCTATATAGGCCATGGAGGCATCATATTCATACATCCCCGAGTCAAAGATGCCGCTTACAAGGAAGCGCTTGGTATTCGGGCTTCTTCCAAACGGCGTCAATTTGCCCTCAGGAGAAATTACAGTGATCAGGCTCCCCTGATAGGCGCCTATTTGTTTTGCAAGAATGCTGCCTATAATGATACCGGGGATTTCATCCGGCTTTTTTATAAGACCTTTCAACGAACCGGATTTTATCATTTTTTTAAAATCAATCACCTTTCCGGCCGTTTCCGGATCAATCCCCCGCAAGACCGCTCCCGACACATTCCCCGCATTATTGAGCATGACCTGGGTATAGATGAAAGGGGTCGATGCAACGACGCCGTCAACCTTAGCGATTTTTTCCTCCACCTCCCTGTAGCCGGCAAACGGGCCGCCGATACTCATAACGAGGAGATGGGAATTGACGCCGAGAATTTTGGACATCAGGTCGGCACGGAATCCGTTCATAACGGACAGGACCACAACGAGAGCCATCACCCCCACCATCACGCCGAGGATGGAAATAATGGTGATGATCGATATAAAACGTTGTTTTCGCTTGGCCTTCAGATACCTGACACCAAGAAAAATCTCAAACATGGGGGTCCTATTCTTTGGTTCTCATATGGGGGAAAAGAATCACGTCCCGGATGGAAGGTGAGTTAGTCAGCAACATGACAACCCTGTCAATCCCGATACCTTCTCCTGCCGTAGGAGGCATGCCATACTCCAGAGACGTCACATAATCTTCATCCATGAACTGGGCTTCACTGTCTCCGGCATCCCTGAGGGCAACCTGTCCCTCAAATCTATGGCGCTGATCGACCGGATCGTTCAGCTCATTAAAAGCATTGGCAATTTCTCTCCCGGCGATGAAAAGTTCGAACCTGTCCACCACATCAGGGTTCTTTTCATTTCGGCGGGAAAGCGGGGATACCTCTGTGGGATAGCCGGTAACAAATGTAGGATTTATCAATTGGGGTTCCACGAGATGGTCAAACAGTTTTGTCAGGATCTGACCTTGACCATCCCTTTCAAGGAGTTTGATGCCCAGGGAAGAAGCAAACGCCTCAGCCTTTTTCCTGTCTTCCAAAACCCCCTGTTCAACGCCACCCAGTTCCTTCAGAGAATCAAACAAAGGCATTCTTGTCCAGGGCCGCGTGAAATCAACTGTCTTCCCCTGATATTCAATAACCTGACTGCCCATGACCGTCTCCAGGACATGGGCGAACAGATCTTCCGTAAGGGTCATCAGATCTTCGTAGGTAGCGTAAGCCATATAAAATTCGAGCATGGTGAACTCGGGATTATGTTTAATGGAAATGCCTTCATTTCGGAAATTGCGGTTAATTTCAAATACCCTTTCCATTCCGCCCACGATCAATCGTTTCAGATAAAGTTCGGGCGCCACCCTCAGGTACAGATCCATTCCAAGTGCATTATGAAAGGTCTTGAATGGCCTTGCGGTTGCCCCTCCCGGAATGGGCTGCATCATGGGGGTCTCCACCTCAAGAAACTCCCGATCCGTAAAAAAACCTCGAACAGCCTGAATGATACGGCTCCGCAGGACAAAAACCTCTCTCACATCCTCATTCATAATGAGGTCCAGATACCTCTGCCGATACCTTGTTTCCACATCCGTAAGGCCATGCCATTTTTCCGGAAGAGGTCTCAAAGACTTTGTCAGAAGGGTTAAGCTTTCCGCCACAACGGTCAGTTCCTCCGTTTTGGTGCGGAACACCGGCCCTTTCACTCCAATGTGGTCTCCAATATCCATCAGCTTGAACAAGTTAAAATCCTCTTCGCTTACCTTGTTCTTGCGAACATACACCTGCATTTGGCCTGTCCTGTCTTTAATGTGAAGAAACGAGGCCTTTCCAAAATCCCGTCTGGACATGATCCTGCCGGCCATGGACACGGGGGTAGACTCCCTTTCCAGCGTCTCGTCATCCATTTCTTGAAAACGCTGTAAAGCTTCCTTAGCCGTAAGGTCCACATGATACCCGGCGGGATATAGACTTACACCGGCCTCAAGAATTTTCTCGATCTTACTTTTTCTATCTTCCGTTAAACCGCTCGCTTTTCCCATAATCCCCGTTTAACTCTTCCCAATTAATTGATTTTCGGCACCTTTGCAATTTAACCCGAAATGCTAAACCGTCTGAACCTGATTTTTTAATTCAATTGATCTTCATAGTCAAGGTGAAAGACGAATAGAGCGCAAATCTCATTTTTGTAAATCCACTCCGAGCCAAAATATTTCTTGTTGACAGAAAACTGTTGAAGCGGTAAAAATATTATTAAACAATCTGCTATTATAGAAGCATCCGACCCTCTACATTCCGGGAGGCCCGAATGGACATTTCAGAACCAAGCATCAAGCGCAATGAAATCCTGATCCTCGACGATAAGAACTTCAATCCTGCCAACGTCTGCATTGTCACCGGCGCCGCAATGGGCATCGGAAGAGCCACTGCCGTAAGCGCCGCGGTGAACGGGATGACCGCAATCGGACTGG
>JBBSAR010000262.1:0-6208 GCA_038252125.1 Desulfatiglandales bacterium | reverse complement strand
TCATCTTTAAGGTTTTTTCGCCTGTCCCCTCTTCCCTCCTGACTCAGGGGAGCCGAATGAGTACTCGCATAACGCACTCCTTCATGTCGCCTTCCCCATCGCTCTACAAGGTCGGCACTCCCGAACGGTGATTTCGGAGCTCAATACTGCGCCTATCGAAGATCCCGCCATCGGGGTGCACACACCTGCTAACGCTTCCCCACGCCATTACTGGTCGTCGAGGCATAGCTCGGGGCCGGAGCGGATCGCTAATCCTTACTCCGCAGAGGACTTGGCTCAAAAGCCTCACCTCCTACTTCATGCCGGTTTTAACCGGCGCTTTCAGAACGTCCCCCTTGGTCCCCATTTCCTGCAACTCTGGATCCCCTGTCAGCTTACTTTTTTTATCAGCGTTCTTCCTACCGCTCCTTTTTGCAACCACATTGTCGGCTATTTCATCTGAATTGGTTAAAGAACTCGTGGTCAACTTCAAAATCTGTCTTAGGCCTGAGTCCCAGTGTCAGGTCCACAAACATTTCAACAAGTTTATCACCGTCCACCAACTCGATTGGGGTGGCACCGTCACGAATCGCCTCATTTTTCGCGTCGGTCGTGAACGTCCCAGTGGTCAAAATAATCCCCTTTTCGGCACGCCCCTGCAAGGCACCACGGAAATCGCGAATGGTGGAGACAGCAACGGCACCCTGATAGCGTTTGCATTGAAATAGCGCTTTAAATGACACGAGGGGGTTGATCTGCAAAATGCCATGACCGTCGATGCCACCGTCACCTGATTTGCCAGTGACGGTAACCTGTTGAAATCCGGATTCTCGGAGCAGACGCTGGCAAACACGCTCGAAACCCTCCGGGGGAATGGATTGGAGCGTGCTCAATAATTCAGACTTATAGTCACCTGTATCGACAGAGTCGACATCGGCTTCACCTTCTTCCTTTCCTGAAAATTCCGCTTCGCGCTTTTTTCGATCCTGCGCGAAATGGCGCTGAGTCTCACGGAAAGAATGAAGAACGAAGTTTTCAGACAATTCGGCAGTTCTTCCTTTTTCCGTAAGACTCCAGACTCCACGCTGCGAGGAACTCAGAAGGCCTGCTTTGACAAGGTAGAGCCTGACCCAGGCAACCTGATTTCGGACGCGGGAACCACCACTCTTAAGGGTAACTTCCTGCTCAGCTTCTGAAATATTCATACGCTCAAGAACAAGATCCGTCACCTCGGCAGGACGTCCAGAGCCTCCGAGTTCCCGTAGCACATCGACCACCGGTATGAAGAAACGCAGAAATTCAGGTCCTTTGCCTTTTGCCATGATCTATTCCTTTCTTTTTATCCTGCAATCCTCGTAATTCAACTGCGCGTCCCGGCGCGCACCTGGATTCATTTTGCTCTTCACCTCAAATATTCGATTTTTATGTCTTTGGTAAATATGGGATTAGCCCTTTTTCGTATGCAATCTCTTGAATTTCCTTTGGTTGGGTTCTTACATCTACGATAAGTCCATTGGGTGTTATCATCCATGCCTTCGGGTTTCGCTCCATCCTGCTCGGCAAGGTCCAATTGACATCAAACTGGGACATTTTTAAAAGATCGCGAACCTGCTTGGCTTTTGTTTGTCCTGTACTTGGTTTAACTCCAAACGCCTCATATAATTTTGAAGCCTTCACATGCGGAATTTGACTACTGTCGTCCAGAACATTCACGCAACCTATTGCATGGGTTATTGCACAAGCCCAAATATTCAGTTTGCCTTTTGACAACGGAGACGGCCTTTTTCTGCATAGTTCCGCTACAGCATATTGAATAAAATCGGCATATTCATCATTCAGATATTCTTGTGAAAACTCGTCGGTAATTCTTGTGATGGACGAATAAATATCCTGCATTTCCTTTGGGACCTTCTTGGCAATTTTTGACCGAGCCACGATTTTACCTCCGGTATTGCAATATGTCATACCTGCGAGGTTTTCAAGAGAATTTCATTGTGAGGTTAACCACCCCTATCAGAAAAGAAAACCTTAACGGCCTTGTGGTGATTCAGATTTTATTCCCATGGGTCAAGCAACGCCACTCCACTTTCTTTCATGTCTGAAGTGTTCCTCGTTACAACGGTTAAGTGATGTATCAGGCCTGTGGCAGCAATGAGAGAATCTATCGCCGGCATCGACCTGCCTACACGTTCCGCCATTCCTTGAATCTTCCCCCACATCATCGCAACTCGCATATCAATGTCGATAATTCTATTCAAGAATCTTTCTTTCAGGTCATTTCCTACCCAATTGTGCAATTCTTCTTTTCTTTTTGATTCGGGCAGTTTTTCAATCCCTTTGTGTAGTTCGCCAAGTGTCAAAACGCTGATGAAGAGGTTGCCCTCCTCTTCGCTCTTGATCCATCTGACGACCTTTCCGGATGGTTTTGCCCGAATGATCTCTGAAATGACGCACGTGTCCAATAACAATTTCATAATTTGATATCTCTTGAAGGGCTTTTGTCTCTTGCCAGGCCGAGATCTATACCGGAAAGAGGGGAGCTTTTAAAAAACGATAATAAATCCGATGTTGGCTTGCTGAGTTTTTGGTAGTCCTCAATAGCAAGAATTACGACAGATTCTTTGCCATGTTTCGTAACGAATTGGGGACCGTCATGGTGGGCCTTATCTACCAAATTGCTGAATTTGTTTTTCGCTTCCTGCAGTTGCCATATGTTTCCCATAGCTACACCTCTTGGAATAATATATGTCTAGTCTGTCTAGATACTATCCTTGCCGGAGATAGAAGTCAATAGTAGAAAATGAAGTCTCTGCTTACTTATTCGCTGAAACTGCGGCGTGTTCTTTCAGGAGATCGCCTATGGCTTTGTAAACGGCTTCGTGATCGTTGGACCCCGGAGGGAAGGACGGGCCTTCCCTTCCATCATACCCGCAAATCCCCTCTCGGATCCGCGTTACCCGACATCTTTTTGTCCGGCATTGACTTTGAATCCATATTTTTCCTTCATTCTTTCAGAAATTTCCCGGGTCATTTCAAAAACATGATCAGACTGTTCAACGGTTAAAAGGACCGTTTCGCAGGAAGGGAGAACCCATGAACACCGGGCCAGCTTCTCTTCATCAATACCGCCCTTCACGAACAACCCGACCCCCTCTTCCAGTTTTTTCACCAGGCCATGAACATTCTCTCTCACCAGGAGATCTTCTATAACCGGGACTATTCCCCAGCCGATCATACCGCCTTTATCAAGAAATCGATCAAATTCCGCCGCGTATAATGCGGCTTTGTCGGCATACTTATACGCGTCGAAATTTATGATATCCACTTGGGCATCCGCCAGCAGGGTCCAGTCGATGTTGGCACAGCAGTGCACCCAGGCGTGGCACGAAAGGTCTTTGAAACCTCCGTTGATGGCATCAATCACATCCTGCCTTGATCCGGTTCCTCCTGCCGCCGTGAAACTGACAAGGGACGGCTCAGGCTGGTCGCAAATGATTCCTATTCCGGGAAGCGCTTCTCTTATCTTTTTTTCCATCCATCTTGACTTCATGTTTATGCCTTTGATCAGCATATCCCGCATTGTCTCATGGTAAATGACGGGGGTCCCGTCTATCTGCCTGATGGAGTCACCCAATACGATCGGCCCGCCGATCTGGAACGTCACCCATGACAACGCGGAAAGGTTCGCTTCCTTCATTTTCCTAAGCATCATGCTGAAAGACGGTGTTTTCTCTTCCGAAATGGCAAAATAATCCAGATCCTCTCCTTCCACGCTTTCATAAAAGGCAACCACATCCTCTTCCCTCTCTTCGGGAGGAACCATCAGTATCTGACCTTTTTCCCGGTTTATTTCAATACATGGAAGCCCTTGAAGCATCCACCGAATGCTCCTGGTCATGATCGGTAAACGGGGGGCTTCGGGAAAATTCTTCAATATGACATCGGCCGCATACTCTACATCACGATAGGGAACCGCCCCCATCATGGTAGCCGCGAATTCGGGCTGTTGCTGCGATTTTTCCATGGGTCATGTCCTCGCTTTCGGCTTCTGTTTCATGAAATTTCACCAACCGGTTTCGGAAACGTTGTTTCCACACAAAAACCTGTTTATTAGGTCCTCATTTCCGTTCCTCACCTTGATGAACCAGTTTCATCCCCAGGTATGGGGCCCGGAAAAAGGTATCCCTGTTCCGTCCAGGCTTCCAATAAAGGCTGTTTCGAGGTTTTTCCATCCAAAGCAAATGGTTGTGGGCCTTTTGAGAAACCTGCCTTGTGGATCTTTTAGAACCATCACCAATCCTCCTTGTCCTCCCGATAGCTGGAATTTGGAGACCCAGAGCCGACCCCTGCCGTCTACAAAGGGAAAGCTGGGGGTGGAAATTCTTTTCCCGTTCGCATCGGTGATGAAAACCTTGTGCGTCCCATCACTACCCAGGGATTGAACCTGGCCATTGCCGATTTTGGCAAGGTTTTGAGTCTCATGAAAACCTCGTTGAATGCATTTTCAAAGGGGCATTCCCCAGGCGGACGATTTCATCCGAATCACCAACCCCCTATGGGATAATAGGGGGCCCAGGGTCCCCAATAGCCCCAGGGCATGCCCATGGGATACCAGGGATAGGGATCATAATAGGATGCCGGTTTTTTCTCTTTCCAAAGATGAATCTCTTCGATTTTGATATAGGGGTAGAGGTAATCGAGCTCTCCAAGCTTCATGGTCTTTTCACCCGTGACCTTGCCGGCCACGGTCACCTGCTTTCCTTTGCCGTAAATCTCGGGATCCAAAAAGCCTCTATATTCGGCCAGAAATCTCCCCCCGGACTGATCCAGATTAATGGGTCGTTCTTCCCTGTCCTTTTCGGTCTGGTAGATTTCCAGGACGGTCCCCGATGGGGTATTGGTGGTCTTGACAATAACTCCCGCCAGGAGGACCGTTTCCCCCACATAGGTCCGGGGATCTTTTCTGAGATCTTCGAAAGAGATGTTGGGGTTCACCTGTTCAAGAAGGGACTTGGAAATGACCAGTGCGCATCCCGATGCCAAAAGGCCTGACAAGAGCAGGGCCAATAGTATTTTGATCATGGTCTTATACCCCCAAGAGATAAAATGTGGGTTCCACTGCCTTACAGGCCGGGTTTCATGTACTGCATGGTTCCATCCTGGATAACCACAACTCTTGCCCCTTTTGGATAATCCGCTTCCAGGATCGCCAAGACCTGGTCCCACGTCTTCACGGTCACGACGTCGTCCATAGGGCCGAGAAAATCAAGGCCCATCCGATCGGGATTGGGAGAAAAAAGAATCAGCTTTTTGATGCCCAGCAGATCGCGAACGCTCTCGACCCTGGGGGTGAATTGACGACCGCCGTAATCTTTTCCCCAGGAACGGAAGACATAATGGGGAACCTGCCCCTCGGGGGCGTCAGCGATCAAGACGGCGGTTCCCACCCCGCCCGGTTTGAGCGTCATGGGGGCAAAACCGGCCGCAATAGCCGATTCGTTAGCCTTCCCATAGGCATTGCAGACGGCAATGTCATACCCGACGGCATGGGAGACCCCGTAATGATCCCTGCCTTCCTCCGCCCCACGGGCGTGGGTTGCCCTGAAAGGACCGGCAAAAAGATCGGCAATCTCTCCCCGGCGGTTGATCAGACAATCCACCTTGAAGTTGAGGCCTACCATATCGCCCGCGGCATCACACTCGGACCGCATGATATTATTGTCAAAGTTGCCCAACCCGGTACGACCCGGGTCCCTCTGGAGCTGGTTGTGAAACTGGTTTATGGTCTCGATACCGGCCACGCCAGGCATGACAATTTTAGCACCGCCGCCGAAACCCACATGAACATGTGCGCTGATGCACCCGATCCCGATCTTCAGATCGCACGCCATTACCTCGCGGTTCATCCAAAGCTCCACGCCGGTGGGAGTGCGTCCCACCCGTACGCAGTTTTGAAATGGGTCGTGGTTATAAATTGCGTAGTTTTCAACGATCTCAGCCCCCAATTTTTTCCGGGCGTTTATCATATCATAGGCCCCATGCGCCCCCAGTGCCCAAATAAACCGGATCTGATCTTTTCTCATCCCCGCCCGATGAAGAGACGTAAGGATATGGGACACCACCGCGTTTACGGGCGTCGGCCGCGTCATGTCGTCAAACACGATAACTGCGTCTCCTTTTCCCCTGGCCATCTCCTCAAGGAAAGGACCTTCAATGGGCCGATCCAGCC
>JBBSAR010000261.1:0-6227 GCA_038252125.1 Desulfatiglandales bacterium | reverse complement strand
TTGGGATAGGCAAAGGTGGTTACCTTTTGTTTAAGATGTTGTTCGATCTCCCGACAGGAAAGGTTTACCTCGTTGCGGGCCATTTGGAGTGGCAACTGATCCAGAAGTTCGTGGTTAACGGTATGAGCGCCGAACCTCACTAACCCGCTTTGCACCATTTCCCGTGACTCTTCCCAGTTCAATATCTGCCGGGGAGGTGATTCGCTACCGGTACACCCCCTAAAATGAGACAATATTTCCTCACGATCCTGTTGAGATTTCATTTTTAACACCTCAATCGATCCCTCAATAAACGTTTCCAGGTCTCTTCGCTTCAACCCTCCGATCTCGCCAACAAATCGGGCAAAAGATGGTGGGGCCTGAAATGCGGTTAGACTGCCATCATAGAGACAGGCAAGGCTGGGGCTTATCTCCTCCGGCCAGAACATCCTCTGCGTCCCGACAAAACCGGTCGGCAGAAAGATGGTTACCGGAATGTTGTATTTTTTTATCAGGGGAAAGGCCTCGCTGTAGTTATCACCCCATCCGTCATCGAACGTAAGTGCACAGTACCTGCCGATACGTTCTCCATTCTTAACCTTAGCTACCAGTTCATCCAGGAAGATTATCTCAAACCTGTCACGGAGGTAAGAGATCTGCTTTTCAAAGGTGGCGGCGGTCACAAACATGCCGGATTGAACGTGGTACGGCACTTGCTCGACCGAGGATAAAACCCGGTGGTACATCAACACAAATGCACATTCGGAAAGATAAACGCGTTCAAGCAGCGCATGAATCCCACTGATGGATAACAGTGCAGAGAATATCCGTCTGATTACAATCTTTCGTGTCAAGTAATACCCCTCATTGAATGCGCATCGTGATGGCGTTGATCGCACGCTGTATTTGTGCGAAGCATTTTTCAAACGCTCGTTCATTGTGACCAAAGGGATCGTCGATATTACACAACATATTTTCCGGAAACGGTGCGAATTCCCTCAAGAGCTTAATCTGTTCCTCCTTATGCGGGAAAGACTCTATCAACGTGCAAAATTGCCAGTACTCCATTGCCAGGATCAGGTCGGCACTCTCCAGATCGCAACATTCAATCCCTCTGGATCGGTGTTGATTAAGGTCCAATCCAATTTTCCCGGCAGCCCGGATTGCTTCAAAGGGCGGAGGCGACATAACCTTGACGTCGAGACCGCAGGATTCAACGGCCGGGGATATGCCATCTGACAATGACATTAGTAACTTTTCTGCGAATGCGCTTCTGCATATGTTGCCCGTACAAACAAAGACTATTTTATTAGGATTTCTGACTATGCTTTTTTTTCTTACAATCCGATAGACAATCGAATCGTAGACGTTTCTACACAATAATTTAATCTCTTTTTTTACTTGGCTCATTATTTTGAACATTAACGTTCCATGGTAGTTTAGCTCAAGAAACACGGGAACGGACAGGCAAGCCGCCAGTCAGCTCCTGTCCTCTCTGGATCCGTGAAGAGATCAGAGAAAGCGTTACTAAAAGTGCCGCAAAATTCCAGAATGGCGGATAGTACAACACAGACAGGAATATGCCTGTAACCAGAAACCCGAACAAACTCACTAGTAGAGCCCTGTTGAGAATTTTAATATTGAGCGCCTTTTCCTTTAAGGTTATCAAGGTACAGTAGTTATTGATTTTCATTTTTTTGTTATATAATTCTTTCAGCATAAGAACGAAGAGGATCACACCGATCAACCCCAGTTCGGGTAGGAGGGTAAAATAGACCGAGTGGGTCATCCTGCCCCACATGTCATGGTTCCAAAAACTTTTCCCCGATTTATCAAAACGGTACTTGTTCATCACAACAGGCATATTGCCTTGTCCAACGCCCATAACCGGATTGTCAACGAAGGCTTTCCAGCCAACTTTCCACAACTCGACACGGTCCTTGCCTGTGTCCTTTTCGGCACTATCCAAACCAAGACCCTGGATCTTCTGTTTGGTGAGTGGAGGGGCAAAGTTCCAGGCAACAATTGCCAACATCACCAGAACAGGAATCGACCTGAGGCGATGTTTCGAAGACAACCAACAGACAGTTCCAACCACCACAAGGCCGACAAAACCGCCACGGGAGGCGGAGACCATGGTGCCAAGCACAAAGGAGACCGCAGCCATCCAGAAAAGCCACTTTTTCCATCCTTGCTGTGTACGACTGAGAAAGAAAGCAATCGGTAGTGCCATGTTCATTATCAGAGCAAAGTCATTCTCGTCCCCAAAAAAACCTCCACCTGAGATACCGATAAAATTGGCGCCTGAAATACGGTTAACTGCACAAAGTGCCACCACAAGAACAAAAACTGATAAAAATGCAGTAAGCTTCTTGATACTGTCAAGAAAGACACAACATGACACTCCTATAATCAGATAGGAAAACATCACTTTCAGAGCTAAGAAGGCATAAAAATTGTTGGCGGCAATAAAGACATGCAGCGCCATAAACAAAAGCAACAATAAATACAGTCTGAAATATTTATCCTTAAGAATCTTGCTGATTCTGGTCCCATAGGGCAGCAGGCAGATGAGCAACAATCCCTGCACAAGAAGGCCCGGCTTGATTGGCGCCAAAAAAAGCGGCCGACCGTACTCAACCAGCAGATAAAAGGCCAGCAGCACTAACGGGAGAGTCATGATCTTTTCGCTGACACGAACTTTAGGCACACTAACGAATGCATTCTGCAGGATATCGGGTTCCATAGGTCTTTATCCCCTTAATCCGGTTAATACCGGTCTTCCTGACCCTGATAAATAGGGCAGTGCGTCAACTGACATGTTTTCTGCTCAAAAGCGCAAAATTGTTACTACTAACTTAGTGTGTACCTCGCTCACCCACTCATCTGTCTGCCAGAACCTGCTCATAAAGGCCGATATACTTCCCGGTCATCTGCCTGATTGAAAAGGTATGTTCAACATGATCCCTGGCCAAAGCGGCCTTTTCGTGAAAGCCCAGTGGATGCCGAACATACTCCAGCAAAGCTGTCTGCAGAGATTCACTACATCCGGGGGCAACTAAAGTCCCATATAATTCCTGCTCAAAGAGTTCAGGAATGCCGCCCACTGCAGAGGCAATCACTGGTAAACCAAGCGACATTGCTTCAAGAACCGCCAAGGGATGCCCCTCGGAAAGACTGGGTTGAACGTACAGATTCAACCCGTTGAGGATGTTTTCTACATCATTACGAAAGCCTGTGAAAATGACTTTCCCATCAGGTATGTCCAGCTTCTTGACCTGCTCCCTGATGGTGTTTTCTTCTGCGCCGCGCCCCACCAGAACCAGTCTGAACTCCGGGTGGGACCTGAGCAGCCCGGCAAATGCGCCGACAAGGTACTTCTGACCTTTGACGGGATACAGATTGCCGACATTACCGATCAGGACCTCCGTCGGCGAGATATTGAATTCAGTCCGGAAGGTGGAGGGAGCCGACTTAATAAAGCGAATGCCGTTTGGCACAGTCTCCAGTTTATGGTCAGGAATGATCCGCGAGGCTTCTTCCCTGACAGCTCTGGATACACATACAACCATCGTGGTGCAGGCAGCGATGGAAGCATATTTAATTTTTGCAGGTATCCCCTGAACGAAGAGCAGATCACCATGTTCGGTGCAGACATGTGGAATGGACCTTGGTTTACACGCTAACGAAGAATAGAAATTTGAATCCAGCAGGTGGGAATGAACCACATCCGGCCTTACCCTGCCGATAAGGCCGGACAATTTTCTCAGCAGCCTTAAAGGACTGCCGTTTTTATCAAAGGTCACATAAGGAATGCCAACATCTTCCAAAGCTGAGGAGATCCAGCTTTTTTCTTGAATTGCAGACGGCCCAGAAATGGCGGCGACCACGTCCACCCCCTCCTGCTGCAGGCCATAAGAAAGCCAGCGAAATGCATTTTCGGCCCCACCATGTCCCGACGTATGAATAACCTTCAATATCTTCATGTTAGCTACGACCTCAGAAGAATTCTGGTTCCTGATACAATTCACGCAATATTTTTTGCCGGCCCTCTCTTTATTAATCTTATCATCTCGATTACTTGTGAAGGAAGATATGTAGAAAAAAAATACAACCACGACTGGATCCGAAAAGGGTTGCTCATAAAACTGTCGATAAAATGACTACGCGATGCAGTGTAGTTTCCTTGATCAAAATCAGAGTAGGCCTGGGAATAATACAGGTCGGCATATTTTCTCCTTATGGTAAACGTACCTAAACTTTCATACAGATCAGAATAACGGGTTCGCAGGATTTCGATATGTTTGGTGACCCCAATGACGAGAGCGCTAAAATCACTGCTAAGACTCCCCGCTGTTATTCTGTAATGCACCAACCTCTCATCAAGAAGCGCGATACCGTACTTTATGCCTATTCGCATCCACATGTTGTCGTCCTCAGCCACCGCCAGCTCCTCCTCGAACAACCCGACCTGATTGAAAACACATTTTCTAACCATTACGGTGGATGTAACGACATAGCTGTTCAGAAAGATATTCCTGACGATGTCGCCCTGCATCAGGCGGCTCTTTTTATTCGCGCTGAATTCAGAAATGCCCTGTTCATTGAAGAAATAGTTCTCCGTAAAAACAAGTCCCAAGGTTTCATCTGTCTTAAACAGCGCAGCCTGTTTTTCCAATTTCTCTGGCAACCATTTATCATCAGCATCAAGAAAGGCTATCAATTCTCCTTGTGCCTTTGATATTCCTAAATTTCTTGCAGCTGAAACGCCATTATTTTCAACATAAAAATATCGTACTAATGGATAGTTATTATTTATTATTGTCCTGGTATTGTCTGTTGACCCATCATCGATAACTATTATTTCATAATCTAAATATGTTTGATGAAGCACGCTATCTATAGCTTCACAAATGTATGTATCAGAATTGTATGTTGGTATAATTACGCTGATCATTTCATGACACCTTGTCAGTTATTTAATTGACCGATTTTTCACTATTGAAATAATCATTCAAAAGCTTACAACTACTTTTCAACCGGCCAAAATCCAGGCAGAAGTTGTATGATCCGCTCTGCATAATTCTGAATCTTTTCCCTGGCATCCTCTACAGAATCATCAGTCACGCGGGATGAAACTTGAACATACGCACCGTCATTCCTGTTGCGGAGCAAACGACCCCGGAACCTTTCCATATTCTGCCAAAACCCCGACGACACCACCGTAGAGCCCGCAGTCTGATACCAGTGAATCATGACGGTGTTGACACCATCCCTTTTGGCCCGGATATAATTCACAGGATGAGCAATTTGCGGTATCACGACTTTCTGTCTTTCAACTATTGCCCATCCGGCGCCTGGCAGGCATGCATAGGGGTTATGCCCTGTCCGTCCCCCCTTGGCTGTACCGTAATAACCAATATACAAATCGAACTGCCTGCCGTCTGCGGAACGGTAATGCCGGTAAAGCTGTGTATCAGTGTTAAGCTCGCGGTTTACCGATTCCGGAAAGACATCATCTACGCCTTTGTATCCACCTATCTCTTTCGGCAAATTTTCAAGATTAGTACGAGCAACAACCGGCATTGGACGTATGGACAGTAAACCCACTATCAGCAGTGTCACACACAAGCACACCACACATATTCCATACGTTTTATGAGATACCACCAACCGTATTCCTGTTTAAAAAGATAAAAACCGCAGACAGCACTACAAAGCCGAACACAAAAACAACCATTCCGGAAAATTCATGAAGGAAGCCCCTGGCAACTTTATCTCCGTAAAAGTGTGCCAGCACTCCGGTGCCTGTTATCCGCACTATATTTGCCGCTATGGCAATCGGAATCGCCGCCATAACAAGGACAGCTTTCCTCCACCACACCTCTCTGGACAAAAAGCAGAATATGAAACTGATCATCGCTAATGACATGATAGACCTGATACCGCTGCAAGCCTCAGCGACCTCTAGTTGTGTCTGCATGAAGTAGAGCATGTTCCCTTCCCGGTAGACCGGTATTGAACAGTTCCCTATAAGCGCCGCAGCAACATCAGTAGTTATGAGTTGCAGTGGCAGTGAGACCAGGCTGATCAAAGAATATGGCACCGGGACCATAAAAAGCAGGAAAGCGATGGGGAAAGCGAGCTTCAGGATAAAATCTTTCCCGAGACAGAACCAGATAAGTCCGAATAGTGAAGACACCATTGCTACTCTGGCCGGGAACACCACGCCACCTGCAGTACTCACA
>JBBSAR010000260.1:0-6232 GCA_038252125.1 Desulfatiglandales bacterium | reverse complement strand
TGCGGGGGCCGCCGAGGGCGCCGTGGATGCCTCCAACATGCTCAAGCCGGCCCTGGCCAGGGGCGAGTTGCGATGCGTGGGGGCCACCACCATCAAGGAATACCGGAAATATATTGAAAAGGATGCCGCCTTTGAGAGACGTTTTCAACCGGTAATGGTGGAGGAACCATCCGTGGAAGACACCATATCCATATTGAGAGGGTTGAAGGAAAAATATGAGGTGCATCACGGGGTTCGCATCAAGGATTCCGCGCTGGTGGCTGCCGCGACCCTGTCGAATCGGTATATTACGGACCGGTTCCTACCGGACAAGGCCATCGACCTCATCGATGAGGCCACATCCAAGCTCAGGATTGAAATCGACAGCCTTCCCGCCGAAATTGACGATCTCCAGAGGAAGACCACCCAGTTGGAGATAGAGAGGGAGGCTCTTAAGAAGGAGAAGGACAGGGCTTCCAAAGATCGACTCGAAAAAATCAAGGATGAACTGACCAGCCTTCAATCCCAGACGGAAGAGATGACCGCTCACTGGAAGAAAGAGAAGGAGGCTATTAGCAAGATTCGGGAGATCAAAGAAAACCTGGAATCCACAAAATCGGAAGCGCAGCTTGCGGAAAGGGCGGGCGATCTTGCCAGGGCGGCGGAGCTCAAATATGGAAAATTGATCCAGTTGGAAAAAGATCTGGAGGAGGATAACAAAAAGCTTGAAGAACTCCAGTCCAGTCAGAAAATGCTCAAAGAGGAAGTGGACAGCGAGGATATCGCCGAGGTAGTGGCTAAATGGACGGGCATTCCTGTTTCCCGAATGATGGAAGGAGAAAAAGAGAAACTCCTCAAAATGGAGGAACGTCTGTCTCTAAGGGTAGTCGGGCAGGACAACGCCATCAATTCCGTGGCCAATGCCGTCCGCCGTGCGAGATCCGGGCTACAGGACCCCAACAGGCCGATCGGGTCTTTTATCTTCATGGGTCCGACCGGTGTGGGAAAAACGGAACTTGCCAGGGCGCTGGCCCAGTTCCTGTTCGATGATGAGCAGTACATGATTCGCGTGGATATGTCTGAATATATGGAAAGACACTCCGTTGCCAGACTGATCGGGGCGCCGCCCGGTTATGTGGGTTACGAAGAGGGGGGATACCTCACGGAAGCGGTGCGAAGACATCCCTATTCCGTGGTCCTCTTCGATGAGATAGAAAAGGCCCACCCCGATGTATTTAACGCCCTCCTTCAGATTCTGGATGATGGTCGGATGACCGATGGAAAGGGCCGCACGGTGGATTTCAAGAACACGGTGCTCATCATGACTTCCAACGTGGGGAGCCAGTTTATCCAGGAGATGAAAGGCCTCGAAAACGCAAAAATGGAACAGGCCGTCATGGATGCCCTGCGAGCTACCTTCAAGCCGGAGTTCTTGAACCGGATTGATGATATCGTTATCTTCAATTCCCTTGGCCAGAATGAGATCAGGAAGATTGTCGGCATCCAGATCGGTTTGCTGGGAAAACGTCTGGAAGACAGCAAAATCACCCTGAAGCTCACGGACAAGGCGGAAGAATATATCGCCAACATCGGATTCGATCCGGTGTACGGGGCAAGGCCCCTCAAGAGGGCCATCCAGCGCTACATCCAGGATCCTTTGGCCGTAAAAATTCTGGAAGGGACGGTGAAAGAAGGGGATCAGGTGGCCATCGACGTAAAGGACGGGCAGGTGGTATTTGAATAATCAGACGAAGAATTCATCATTGGCCTAAGGAAAGGTTTCAGGTTTCGGGTTTCAGTATACAGCAATTGCTCTTCCGGTTCCGCTATTTCATGAAAGGAACGATCTTCTATTGCATGCACGTACCAAAGCGGTCCCGGACTTTCGCTGACACCTGAAACCTGACACCTCAAAGAATCTGCTAAGAGCAAATCCAAGTCTCAAGCAAATCATTAGAGAACCCTTGTGAGATGTTCAACCCCTTTTCCTATTGATCTTGTCCTTCAGGGTGGGAGACGTCTTGAAGGAAACCCGCCTTCCGGACCCGATGACGATGCTTTCGCCCGTCCGCGGGTTTCTTCCCGGCCTGGCCCATTTGAACCGCACCCGGAACTTGCCGAATCTCCGGATAAAAAGTTCATCCCCGCCGGCTAACGTTCTCTTCATGATCTCAAAGAGGTGATCCACGATTTCCGCGGCCTTTTTCGGCTGCAGCGAAACGCAGTCCATCTCCGGAAAAAGAAAGAGCTGTGTGCCCTTTTTCCGATTCTTCATTCGAACCTTTTCTCGCACTTTCCTGATGATATCCGTTTTTGTGAGCGTCATATCCGGCGCCTCTCCAGTCCCATGGAACCCTGTGGCGGCTATCCGCCGAATTGCATATTGTAAAGTTGCCTGAACCGTCCGTTCTTATCGAGAAGCTCTTGTCTGGCGCCGGATTCCAGAATTCTTCCTTCCTCCAACACAAAAATGCGATCCGCACGCATGATGGTACTGAGCCGGTGAGCAACGATCAGGATGGTCCGTGAGCCTTTCAGGTTTTCAATGGCCTTCTGGACCAGCCCTTCGCTTTCCGCGTCTAAGGCAGAAGCGGCCTCATCCAGCATGAGAATGGCCGGGTCCACCAGAATAGCCCTTGCAATGGCAAGGCGCTGTCTCTGGCCCCCGGAAAGAAGACTTCCCTGGTCCCCAATCCTGGTCTGGTACTGCTCCGGTTGTGCCATGATGAATCCATGGGCATGGGCGGCCTTGGCGGCTTCTATTGCCTCGGCTTCCGATTTTTCCGGACTTCCGTAACGAATATTATACAGGATCGTTTCATTAAAAAGGAGTGTGTCCTGGTTCACGATTCCGATCTGTTCCCGCAAAGATCTGAGGGTCACATCCCGTATATCCGTGCCATCTATGGTGATCCTGCCGGCATCCACATCATAATAACGCGGAACAAGATCGAGAAGGGTACTCTTTCCCGCGCCGGTGGAACCGACAAAGGCGATCATCTCTCCGGCCTTTATACGAAAAGAGATCTGCCGTAAGACCGGGGTTGTCTTCGAATAGCTGAAATCCACCCCCTCAAACACCAGGGAATCTTTATGCCTTGGAAGGGGAAGGGCGCCTTGCTTATCCCGGATATCAGGAACGGTTTCCATAATCCCGAATACACGATTTGTGGCCCCCTGAATGGTCTTGATGCTGTTGTTGACCAGCGCCAGTCGCTTGATCGGCCGGTAGACCCTCGAGAAGGCATAGGCCATGGCCATGAGCTCTCCCAGGGTATGGTGAAAGTAGACCTTCCCGGCAATCAGGATTCCCGGCATCACCAGAAAAACAACGGTATCCATCATGGGACCGAGACCCTGCTGCCAGCGGTTCCAATGCATCACCCGTTTGTAGAGGTTCTCGGCCAGCCCGCCGAACCGCTTCACCTCGCTTTCCCCGGTAAAAAAGCCGTGAATCAGTTTCAGGCAAAGGAGCGTTTCATGGTAATCCTGGGTTACCTCGGCGGTGGCATCCTGCACCCGAACCGACTGCTTCTTTACTTTTTTTCCGAACAGGCGTACCAGGACTGCGATGAACGGGACCACGAAAAAAACAAGCAGGGTCATCTTCAGATTCATGACGAAGAGGTAGAGGAGAAATACCGCCGCGGTAATCGGATACTCGATGAGTCCGAGAAGGACTTCCGAGATGAGGTTCTGCAACACGACCAGGTCGGCCGTGGATCGGGCGATCAGCTCGCCCGCCTTCTTGCTGTGGTAGTACCCGATGGAAAGGGAAATGAATTTCTTGAAAAGGTCTATGCGGATGGCCTTGACCGCCCGGTTGGCGAATGCGGCGGCCGCGAGTCCGCTGAAATAGGTGGTCACCGATTTGAAAAATATGGAAACAAAGGCAATCAGGGTAAGAAGGACCAGCAAACGATTGGGGGAGATACTTTTTATCAGGACCAGTTCGGTTCTTTGCCAGGAGAACCAGGACCCGGATTGAAAGGCGATCCAGGGGATCTTCCAGGCTACCGGGTCGGAACCGGTTTTCATTCCCTCATCAACAAACGGCTGGAGTAGATAAACGGGGACCACCACAAAAATGGATGAAATGGCGGTGAGAACCAGGGCGCAGATGAGCAGTGCGCGGTGCCCTCGTACGTAAGAGGCGATATCTTTGCCTAAAATGGTATCCAGCATGGAGGAAATCCCCCCTCATCGCCTCAATTATGCCTTGCGATATATGAATGACCGCGCTGTCCACCCACCCGCCGGAAAAGCGGGAGGCTTTACAGCGCTCCGATAAGCCGTGAAATAACGATGCGCTGCACTTCGGAGGTTCCCTCTCCGATCTCCAGCAGTTTCTGATCCCTGTAAAACCTCTCCACGTTGTACTCATTCATCAACCCATAGCCCCCGTGGAGTTGAACGGCATGGTTGGCGCATCGGTACATGACTTCGGAACAGTGAAGTTTCGCCATTGCGGCCTCCTTGGTAAAAGGCTTGTTATTGTCCCGAAGCCAGCAGGCCTTGTAGAGGATAAGTCGTGCGCACTCGATTTCCAGGGCCATATCGGCTAATTTAAAGGCATTGACCTGAAAGGTAGAAATCGGTTTTCCGAACTGTTCCCGCTCCCTGGCATATTTTATCGCCAGATCAAAACATCCCTGGGCGCCCCCCAACCCCATGGCCCCGATGGACAATCGGCCCCCGTCGAGCGTCTGCATCATCTGGTAAAAGCCGTTCCCTCTGGGGCCCAGCATGTTCTCTTCGGGAACGCGACAGTCATCAAAATACAGCTCGCTGGTGTTGGAGGCACGCCACATCATTTTTCCGTGCATCTCCCTGGTCTCAAAGCCCGGCGTTCCCGATTCAACAAGAATGCACGATAGTTCAGGCCTACCATCCTTTCTGGTCCCTGTGCGGCAGAGGGAGGTGATACCGGAAGTGAGTTTCGTTGAGGCGTTGGTAATAAAGATCTTGCTGCCGTTTATAACCCATTCATCGCCATCCAGAACAGCTGTAGTCTTGGAGTTGCCCGCATCGGATCCGGCATTCGGTTCGGTTAATCCAAAGCCCCACAAGGCCTCGCCACTGCATAATTTCGGAAGATATTTTTCCTTCTGTTCCTCGTTCCCGAAATAGTACAGAGGGCCTATCCCAAGGGAATTGCCGGCCGCCACGGTGGCTGCATGGGACCCGTCAACCCGGGCGATTTCCTCCGTGGCGATAATATAGGACAGGTAGTCCATGCCCTGGCCCCCATACTTTTCCGAAACGAACATGCCGAAAAGACCCAGATCGGCCATTTTCCCCATGGTTTCATAGGAAAACTCTTCCTTTTGATCCAATTCAATGGCGACCGGTTTGATTTCTTTCTCGGCAAAATCACGGACAGAATTGCGGAGAATGTCCTGCTCCATGGATAGACTGAAGTCCATAATAACTCCTTATTTTTGAATAGAAACCTGGCAACCGACAACTGGAAACCGTAAACGGGTATGTTGTTTTTATAGGCAGATGAGGAAAACTTGTCAATCATAAAAAAGGAGGCGGAATGGCATCATGAATATTAATTTATAGTTAAGTATAAATTTTTCCCATAAAGGCTTAAAAAAAATAACTTGACATATAAGCAATATTCATAAATACTAAATTTTAACTTACACAAAATACTTCTGTTTCAAGAGGCTGACTGTTGAATATTGGTTCATTGATCCGTAAATACCGGAAAGAAAAAAAACTGACGCTGAAGACCGTCTCCCAAAAAGCGAACGTTTCGGAAGGTTTTCTGAGCCAGGTAGAAAATAATGTGAGTTCGCCATCGGTAGAAACGTTGGTGAGCATCAGCAATGCTATCGGCGTGAACGCGGGAGACCTCCTGAACCAGATCGAAAACCAGGAGCGACTAATCCTTATCCGCAGGGAAGAATGGATCGATGTGGATCTTCCCCACACGGGATTTGCCACCAGACGATTCTTCCCGCCTGAAAGCAGAAGCGTCATCGACAGCGCCATTCTTGTGCTTGAGCCGGGAAAATCGATTCCTGTTCGAAAAGGGATCAAGAATGGCCAGGAAATACTCTGTATCCTGAAAGGGTCCCTTGAGCTGACCCATCAGGGGGGAAAAATTACGCTTTCAGAGGGAGATACCGTTCATTTCTGGTCGGATCTACAGAAGCAGAGCATCGCCACCTCTGATGACAACACCGCTGTTGCATTGTGGATTGGCACCTTGTGATCACTTGAAACGCAAAACTTAAAACCT
>JBBSAR010000259.1:0-6237 GCA_038252125.1 Desulfatiglandales bacterium | reverse complement strand
TTAATAAGGTAATTAGAACAATCCACTTTCAAATAGCAAATAATAGCTTAATTTTTATTGACAGTCAAGAAAAAAGGGGCAATTGGATGGCCGATTATCAGGGAAGTCCCTCTGCTGTCTGATGATGCCGGATTCTCGCTTCTACTCCTTATTCAGGATTCCTTTGAGAGCCGCAAAGGGATTATGTGTGAGCGCTTCGTTCATCTCTTTGCCGTCTGAGATATCCCCCCCTTCCACATGATCAAGGTATCTCCGGTGTTCATTATCGTGGCAATAGATACACATATTTTCCCAATTGCTGCCATCGGAGGGGTTATTTTCGTGATTATGGTCCTTGTGATGCACGGTCAGGAGGTGGATATTCCTGTTGGAAAATTCACGACCGCATCGAGAGCATATCCAGGGATGGATTTTCAAAGATTTTTCACGATAACCCTGTTCGCGTTTCGTCTGCGCGTCACGAGCTTTTGCCACCACCCTGTCGATGGTTTCCCGGCCGTTTTTTCCTTTCAGTGATGTGGCAGGTCCCGAGTTATTTTGTTTCATTGGGTAAACCTCCTTCATTGCAAATGTTATGAAGGGATGGTATGATTCAATCAAAATCCCTTCCTGAGGGTTGGTTTCTCCCGAACCATTGTTTTTCCCGCATTCCGTCGGAAACAGGTAGAGGTTCCGGCCTTCCCGCGGGTATCGCCCGAATGGTTCGACAGTTTTTTGTGCCGTGGAACAACAGCGAAAGGCGATTATGTCAAAAAAGTATCCTGAATGTCCGTTATATAATCATTCAAGCTGCAAGGATTGCTGTAACCCCGAGGTCTGTGCCATAGTAAGAAACGACAAGATCTGCCTCAAGAAAAAGAACAAATAGAAAAAACGGCTTCATGATAAAATAAAAAGCCGCCTTAAGAAAAGAATATTTTTTCCGGGAATAAAGATATGGCGATCTCAAAGAATACCGAAAGCAAAAAAATCCTGGGACGGATTGCTTCGGTACGGGGGAGTGTGGTGGATATCGATTTCCCCGAGGAATTGCCTCCTATCAATGCCTTGATCCGTTCGGGCGATGATTCCCGTGCCCTCATCGAGACCGCCGTTCATCTGGATGAGCACCGTGTGAGGGGCATTGCCTTGAATGCTACCGCGGGCCTGTTTCGAGGAGAAGAGGCATGGACGTCCGGGGAACCGCTAAAAGCGCCCGTGGGAAAGAATCTTCTGGGACGCATGTTCAATGTCTTTGGAGAACCGATTGATGGAAATGATCCCCCATCGGGAGTAGAGTACCGGTCCATTCACAACGATCCCATTGAGCTCTCCAGACGGATCACAACGGAAGAGGTGTTTTTTACTGGGATCAAGGCCATCGACCTGCTGGTTCCCCTTGAGAGGGGAGGGAAGGCCGGTCTGTTCGGAGGGGCCGGCGTCGGAAAGACCGTGGTCATTACCGAACTCATTCATAATGTGGTGGGAAAGCACCAGGGCATGAGCGTCTTCTGTGGAATCGGGGAGCGATGCCGCGAGGGAGAGGAACTCTACAGGGAGATGGGCGCCTCCGGAGTACTCCCAAGTACGGTCATGGTATTCGGGCAGATGAATGAACCCCCCGGTGCAAGATTTCGTGTAGGGCATACGGCGCTCACCATGGCCGAATATTTCAGGGATGATCTTGGACAGGACGTGCTGCTTCTCATCGACAATATCTTTCGATTTATTCAGGCGGGTTCCGAGCTCTCCGGTCTTCTGGGAAGATTACCGTCCCGTATGGGATATCAGCCGACCATGGCCACGGAATTAGCGGAATTGGAAGAACGAATCTCCAGCACCAGCGAGGCGGCCATCACTTCCATCCAGGCGGTCTATGTCCCCGCGGATGATCTTACCGACCCCTCCGCCGTTCACACCTTCGGCCATCTGTCCGCATCCATTGTCCTTTCAAGAAAACGTGCCGGCGAGGGGTTTTACCCGGCCGTCGACCTCCTTCAATCCCGCTCCGTCATGCTTCAGCCAAGAATCATTGGAGACCGTCATTACGACGTGGCCCGTGAAGTGCGAAAGACCTTGGCGACTTACGAAGAGCTGAAAGACATTATCGCCATGTTGGGCCTTGAAGAACTTTCCAGAGAAGACAGAAAGACCGTATACAGGGCCAGACGGCTGGAAAGGTTTTTTACGCAACCCTTTTTTACCACCACCCAGTTTACGGGGCTTGAAGGCAAATTGGTGGATATTGAAGACACCATAGACGGGTGCGAAAGGATCTTGAATGATGAATTTTCGGAGCGGCCCGAGGCGTCCCTTTATATGATCGGCGCCATTGGAGAGGCGAAGGCCGAAGCTGCAGAGAAGGAGCCCGGTTTTGTGGAAGAACCGGTATCCGGGAAAGAGGGCAGAGAGGACCGGGGAGAATGAAGAATGCATTTGGAGCAGAATATCCTCAGGAGGAGGGGGTTCCTTGAAACTAAAGATCTTTCAACCATCGGATGTCATTCTCAACGAGACGGTGGAAAAAGTGGTGGCCGAGGGCCCTGACGGGGCTTTTGGCATTCTTCCCAGGCACCTGGATATGGCGACGGCCCTTTCTCCGGGGATTCTGAGTTATTGGCGGCCTGGAGGACGGGAGACGTTTTTGGCCGTGAATGGAGGCATTCTGGTGAAGCAGGGGGAAGAGGTCCGGATTGCCACCAGGATGGGTATCTCTGGTGAATTGGGGGCGCTTCGCCAAGCGGTGGATCGATTTCTGAGCGATGTGGATGATCGGGAGCGCAAGGCCCGTTCCGCCGTGGCACGACTGGAAGCGGATTTTGTGCGTCGTTTTGTGGGGTTTGAAAAAAATGTCTGATCCTTCCCGAAGGCCTTCAAAGCGTTTCCCTGAGGAGATAAATGTCAAGGAAAGAAGGAAACTGCTGGCCAGGCGGAAAAAATCCGACGAGGTCTGGTTCGGCCTGGGAATGTTCGGCGTGGTGGGTTGGGCGGTGACTATCCCCACGGTGTTGGGGATTTTTTTAGGGGTCTGGATCGATCTGAAATGGCCCGGTCCCTACTCATGGACGCTCATGCTTTTGCTTATAGGGCTGATTCTGGGTTGCCTCAATGCCTGGTTTTGGGTGAACCGCCAGCGTACCATGATCAACAGGGAAAGGGACCCGAATGGAGATTGATGTCACGTTTTGGGGATGGGCTTTCCTTTGGGGGGGCGTCCTTGGAGGTTTCTATTTCGGTGGGCTGTGGGTGACGCTGCGTCTGCTTCAGAGAGCGGATAGACCCGGATTCTGGCTGGGAGTCAGTTATGTTGTGCGGGTTATGGTGGCTATGTCCGTTTTCTGGATCATTGTTCGAAAGGATCCCGGGGCTTTTCTCTTATCCTTTCTGGCCTTTCTCCTTGCAAGAACCATTTTGACCCGTACCCTGGGAAGGGATACGAGGGGGAAGGACCATGCAACTCAGTCCTGACGATCATATCTGGTGGCGTTTCGGACTCTTTTCGCTGAACAGCACCATCCTGTACACCTGGGGTATCATGTGCCTTGTGACGGTGGGTTCCTGGCTCGTCACGAGACGTCTCGGCACGGGTGTCCATATATCCCGATGGCAGCATCTTCTGGAGGTACTGGTTCGCGGTATACAGCAGCAACTCAAGGAGGTTTCCCGCCATGAACCGCGGGGCTTCCTCCCGTTTTTGGGGACCCTCTTCCTGTTTATTGCCGTCAGCAATCTGCTTTCCATTATTCCCGGATTTGAACCGCCCACCGGCTCATTGTCCACCACCGCCGGCCTTGCCATCTGTGTGTTTCTGGCAGTGCCGGCCTACGGCATTTCGGAAATCGGATTCAAAAACTATTTTGGAAATTACCTGCGTCCCACCCCTTTCATGTTTCCGTTTAATGTGATGGGAGAGATCAGTCGAACCCTGGCTCTGGCCGTTCGTCTTTTCGGAAATGTGATGAGCAGTACCATGATCGGGGCCATCCTGCTGGCCATCGCGCCTTTGATCTTTCCCGTGTTGATGCAGCTGTTGGGGCTGTTGACCGGTCTGGTGCAGGCCTATATTTTTGCCATCTTAGCGGCGGTTTATATCGGGGCCGGGATGGAGGTCCAGAAAAAGCAGTGAAGGCTTGAAAATATATTTTGGAGGGAGAAAGAGCATGGATGCATTAGGTTGGATTGCGGTGGCTTCTATTCTGGCCGCGGGTATCGGTATGGGTGTGGGGGCTATAGGTCCGGCTATCGGTGAAGGTCGCGCCCTGGCTCAGGCATTGAGTTCCATTGCGCAGCAGCCGGACGAGACCAATACCATTACCCGGACCCTCTTTGTGGGAATGGCCATGGTGGAATCAACGGCTATATACTGTTTTGTGGTGGCCATGATTCTCATTTTTGCGAATCCATTCTGGAATTACTTTCTATCCAAGGCCGGGGGGTAGGTCGTGCTCATCAACTGGTTCACGGTTCTGGCCCAGATCATCAATTTTCTCATCCTGGTCTTCCTCCTGAAACGGTTTTTGTATAAACCGATCCTTCGGGCCATGGCGGAAAGGGAAAAAAAGATGGCTGACGCCCTGAATCGAGCCAGAGAGTCTGAAAAAAGGGCACTGGAGAGATTCAATGAACTGGAGGCCGAAAAGCATGCCCTTGTGAGTGCGAGAGAAGCGCTCAAGGATAAAGCACGGGCCGAGATCGAACTGTGGCGCGAGGGGATGCTTGAGACGATTCGTACAGAGATGGAAACCCTCCGTAAAAACTGGACGGAGAATGTGATTCGGGAGAGGCGGAGCTTTCTTGACTCCGCGAAAAAAATGGTGGCCGAACAGGTCATGGCCGTGGGTGAAAAAGTGCTTAGAGATCTGGCCGATGAAGGTGTGAACAAACAGGTTGTTCGCGTATTCCTTGAAAAGCTTGCCGAAAAAGAAACAGGGTTTTTTACTACAAAGATGGATCGGCCTACGGTGATTCAGTCCGGCGTACCCTTGGAGGAGATGGAGAGAGAGCGAATTAAAGAGGGCCTCGATAAATGGATGCCCGGCGCTGCCGGCATCCAATTTCAGGTGGAACCGGGTTTGGGAATGGGCATTCAGGTGGTGACGGGAGATCGCAAGGTGGGTTGGAATCTATCCGACTATCTCCAGGATATGGAAAAGGAGATCCTGGAGAATCTATTCACCGACCCTCGGGTGAAGCCATGAGAGAAGAAGACAAAAAGGAAGGGAAGGGCGAACTGATCGGTGTTCTGAAAGAGGTGGCACAGGCCTTTGATGAGGGAGTGGAGGGATTCTCCCCCACCCTCAAGACAGGGGAGGTGGGCCGGGTCAAGTCGGTGGGACAGGGCATCGTGTGGGCGGAAGGGTTGGGACAGGTCAAATCGGAAGAAATGGTGACCGTGGGACCGGATATTTCCGGAATGGTTTTGGATATCCTGCCCGACAGAGTGGGGATTATTCTTTTTGGCCCGAGCGAATTGGTGGGGGCCGGAGACGAGGTTCTTCGAAGCGGCCGTGTTCTGGATATTCCCGTGGGGAATCAGGTCATCGGCCGGGTTGTTGACCCCCTTGGACGCCCATTGGACGAAAAAGGACCGATTGCCGTGCAGGAAAGATGGCCGGTGCTTCGGGAGGCGCCTCCCATCCTGGATCGCGCCCCCGTTGAAAGGCCTCTTCAGACGGGATTGAAAGTGGTGGATGCACTGATTCCCATCGGGCGTGGTCAGCGGGAGCTGATATTGGGGGATCGGCAGACCGGAAAAACGGCTGTGGCCGTGGATACCATAGTGAATCAAAAGGACAAGGGAGTCCTCTGCATCTATTGCGCCATCGGCCAACGCAGTTCCGGCATTGCAAAAGTCGTGGGAGAACTGGAACGGGAAGGGGCCATGGAATTCAGCGTGGTGGTCGTGGTGGAGGGAGATGACCCTGCCGGACTCCAATATATTGCCCCCTATGCGGCGACCACCCTCGGGGAATATTTCATGGGCCAGGGCCGTGATGTCCTGATCGTTTATGACGACCTGACACGCCATGCGGTGGCATACCGTCAGTTGTCCCTCTTGCTCAGACGTCCTCCGGGACGAGAGGCCTTTCCCGGAGATATCTTTTATGTGCACTCAAGGCTTTTGGAAAGATCCACCCGTCTCAAACAGGAAAGGGGCGGGGGATCCCTGACCGCTTTGCCCATTGCCGAGACGGAGGCCCAGAATATTTCCGCTTATATCCCCACCAATCTAATTAGCATCACCGACGGACAGATCTA
>JBBSAR010000258.1:0-6258 GCA_038252125.1 Desulfatiglandales bacterium | reverse complement strand
GGCTGAGATTGTAAAGTAATCGCCATTGCTCAGGAACCACCTGGCTACTGAATCCTACCGGAGAAACATAAAGACCGAACTGCACCAAAAACGGGATGACATAACGAAAATCCCTGTATTTCACGTTAAGCGCCGTAATCCAGAGGCCGGGTCCCAGGCTGGCCAACAAGGCCAGGATAATAAAGCAAGGTAGAAACAGGATATGCAGGCCTGGGGTAAATTGATAATAGATCATCATTCCGAGCAGGATAATGAAACTGATGAGGAAATCGATAAAGGCTGTTACCTGAGTTGCAGCGGGAATGATTAGTCTGGGGAAGTAAACCTTGCCGATTAAACTGGCGTTGCTGATCAGGCTGTTTGGATGATTCGCTCAAGGAATTTGAAAAAAGAGACCAAGGGAGCATGGCAGCAAAGACCATCAGGGCGTAAGGAGCATGTCCATCACTGGGGAGCTTGGCGATTCGGCCAAAAATAACTGTCAAGACGACCATAGTCAAAAATGGTCTGATAATGGCCCAGAGGATCCCGATGATGGTCTGCTTGTAACGGACGGAAATATCGCGCCATGCCAGGACCAGAAAAAGTTCTCTGTAGCGCCAGAGGTCTCGCCCCAGTAGTTTTTCTCAGTGCGACCGGGTTCGATGATAAGCACCGGTTAAAACCCATGCAACATCGCGGCTTGATAAATTCCTAAGCATATTGGAAGCTCAGCGGTATCGCTTTAAAACTTTGCTCCTCCAACTTGTCTTCTGGAAAAAGGAATGTTTTTAACTCATTCATCGGAACAGGTCTATAGATATTTTTTTGACGGCCCTCGGAAACCATGTATTCTATATATGTTTGGATAGCGCGCTTGAGACTATCAAGGGCATCTGCCTTGGTTCTCCCGCAGGAGGCCACATCCAGTTCCACACACAAAGACGCGTATTGATTACCTTCTTTTTTTACAAAGCAAGTTACTTCCATTTCATTGCTCCTAACACATTTTAATTCAAAATAAAATCCGTGCCCTCTGGGCATGGTCAGAGTCCAAAGGCTTTGCCATTTGGACAACTCATTGCTAATTCTTAGCAAGCTGAATAACGAGGTCTGGATTTCACACAAACACAGTTACTTCAATGGGGCGTTTTACTGAAAAACTGTGCCGATGCATCTTGATGCGCTCGATTTCGTGAAGGGTTCCAGCTGTCATGTAACTCTCGCCACACGCCGGACATGAAACAACGGGAATATCCTCTATTATCAGAAGATTCTTTTTTTTCCCAAAGCTCCGTGTCACCAGCTTTACCGCACCACGATCTTGTCCACACATATCGCAGATCATAATCGTTCTCCTTTGCTTCGGTCAAACGAATGGATAGAATGCAAACAGTTTTCCTGTGTGAGAGGATTGTAGCCTCGACTGTTGCGAGGATTTGATGCTCACACAAGGAAGTTTTTATGTTTGGGGGTGACCCAAGTGTGTCATGACCGTTTAGTTTCTTAAATTCAAGAACGGAGAACTATATTTGGGGATTTTCGTTCAGGCACTACCTATGTTTCTTCTGCCTCTGCCTCCAATATCCTTAGGACATCCCAAAGTTCCATATGGGCGGATTTTTTGACCTTTTCTTCTTCGCCATCGTGCATATGGAATGGGAAAGTGTTGATTTCTGGGTGATGTTTAGCATTATCCCACCTCCTAATCAGTCTTGATTTGTCGTCCTGCCAGTGGAAACGGTACGCTATCAACCGCGCAGCGTTCTCTGTCAACTGCCAGTACATACTTATCTCAAGGAGGCTCGCATCCGTAATTACAGCTCTTGCACGAAGAAATCCATCTCCCTCGGTTTCCCTTCTCTTTACTATGGTAAAGGACTCCACGATGGGCGATAAAGTCAGAAAGAGAATGCTTTCCTCAATACATTTTCGTAGGGGCAATCAGGATACTCCTTCCAGCATCTTAAGTCGCTCCGTAGCCCTCCTGTACATTTGGAAGATAGCCGACCACTCAAAGTAATCTCCATCATCTCCAAGTTCTCCCTTTTCAAAGCGACCAAAAAATTCGTCGGACGGCATACCATACTTGCCCTCGAACTGCGATAGGTCCTTACTCAATAAATCGACATCCGTTGAAGTCCTCTCTTTTGTGTGTTCGACAATCTTTCGAATTGCGCGGGATAAATACTCATCCTGCAAACCCTGCTCAAATATTCTTTCTATATTCTGAATTAGCTTTATAGTTTTCTGCATGGTTTCCTCGTATGTGGAATTGCTGTGTAATGGGGATGGGGAACACCCTACGTAACCTTATTTTCCCCATTTTGATTCTTCAAGGTTTAAATCCTCTCTCCGGGATTCCAATAATTTTTTGATCAAATTTGAACCTTTTGCACAGCCCTTTAAAACCCTGATTGGATCGATTTCCAATCCACGATCAGTGTCCGGAAGAGGTTCATTAAGGAAAGTGACAATTACCCTTCTTTTTCCCTTAATCGGAACTCCCTTTATCAAGTAGCAATCATCTCCAGTCTGTTTGGCACGCTTCATCCCTTCCGTTGCGCGCTTGAGAGTATGTTCAATCTCAGCCATTTCGTATACGCATGGCCAGATGTTTTAGGCTCTCGCTCATATTTCTATCCCATACTTTTTGATGGAATCCCTCATTGCCTCCCGACAGGGACCCGGCTCCACCAAATCAATTCTGAAATCTGGGCTCAAGTCGGTCACAGCAGCCACGGCCGAGAAAAACTTGCCCGGTTCCTATACCCCAGGCAGCATGATCTATATCCGACCAGGCGCCAAAAGTATTTCTTCTTGCCAGCGATCCAAATACCACCACTCTTTTCGCGCCATATCGTTGCCGGAGTAGAAAAGATGCTTTTTTTGCCAACTCAAGCCCTTTTGCTCGGCGCTCTTCCAAATATTTAATATCGATAGCACGAGTGGAGATCTTTCTTCCGGGTTTGAATTTTCGCCATTCTTCAGGTTTCATTTCCAGAGCTGTGGACATTTTCTATTCTCCGCGGACGTAATGGTATCTGCACAGACTCCCAATTTACCTTGCTCTTGGCTTCATCCAGATGAATATCATTAACGACATACTCCTTTCATCACAACAACCCCTTCACGTTGGCGACATCATCACTCGTGCTAAACAGGATTTCAACATGGATTTGGATCGAGAAAGTATCGTTTCCGCCATCACCAAGAAAGTAAAAAGCGGCCGGATGTTCAAAAGAGTGGCACCCAATACGTTTACCATATTGCACAGCCCCTCAATTAATGTTTTGATGAAGCTGGTTCGGGAGGAACGCCAAACAGATCTATCAAAGTTATCTTCAGACCTTCAATCACCTTAGATTCAAGGATATCTTTACCCGAATAGATTTCAGCCTTGGCATATTCCTTATCTTGTCTAAGACAGTATACCATAATGGTTTTATCTGTCGGGTGAACCAACCAATATTCACCAACACCGTATTTCTCGTAGAGATCGCGTTTAATTTTCAGATCTTTAGCCGCAGTATAAGGTGAAAGGATCTCAATTATCAGATCGGGGGCACCCAAACAGCCCCGCTCATCCAGTTTCGATTCATTGCAAACCACGACGATATCCGGTTGAACTACGGTAAAGATTTCTTCATCCGATGCCTCAGCATAATCGGACAGACGAACATCAAAGGGAGCAGCGTATACATCGCACTGCTTATCTTTCAGGGCATTATATATGCTGACAAATAATTCACCGGATAGTTTTTGATGAATTCTCGAGGGTGCGGGGCTCATATCATACTCTACGCCATCAATAAGCTCCCAACGCCCATCATCTGTCCATCTGCAATAGTCCTTATAGCTTAAGCGCTCCCGCTCATGTTCTGCTAAAGGCCCCATGATTTGCCTCCCTTGTAGTTGGCCGGTAGATTAACCCCGGGTGATTAACCCCGGGTCTTTCATATTCTGGTCGATATCTTTCGCCAGCTTGAAATGATCACTTTTAATATCTTGGCACACGATGGAACTCTTTATCTCTCCGAGGCGTAAGCTCTAAGAGCAGGTGGCCTTCCATCCCTAAATCCATTCAGAACATCATTCAGATCGAGTAGATCGGTCCACATAAATTCAACCTCAAAAAAACGTCAATTCCCTCCCAAGGGTGAAGTGTTGTCTTTTTTCGGCTCTTTTGACCTATTCCACCTCTTCAGTTGCTATTTTCTGTGACTCAAGCCTCCTGGTCGGTGGGAAAACCGAAATCCGACTGACCCGCGCCCGGGCGAGTCGACTTATTAAATCTCCTCGGGGTGGGATTCGTCTGGCATTATTCTGCCTCAAGGGCTTCCAAATCAGCAAGACCTCTTTTTCTTCCTGTTGCTCGTTTGTTTTGAATAAATTGCCTTCGCCCAATGAATTTCGCTGAGATACCACCGAAGGAGACTATCTTTCAACTATGGGCCTATTTATCCAAATACGCGATGACCGACGATTTGAATGCCTCGAAATCCCTGAGATTATTTCTCAAAATTGCCACAACAATTTCAGGATCAATCCTTTCATAATCATGCACAACGATATTTCGGAAGTCGGCCATTTTTTCGAAGGCAGCCAGATGTAATTTGCTCAGTATACCGTCTTCCACCAGTATCCGAAAAGCATCCGCGTAAGTCTCCGGCACTCTCAGCTTTTCATCTGATATGATATGCCCGCTGATATCCAGACAGATTTCCAGTCGTTTCTCTGAAAACGGTCCTTCGGTGAGATGAACGGCTATGTCCACGTCGCTCAACGGGGTGGGCACCCCCATGGCCCGGCTTCCAAAGAGATAGGCAAAGGAAATATCATCTCGTCCATTGAGGTAATTCTTGACAGCAATTATTGTGTTAACGGGGATCGTATTCATTTGGGGCGTGTAAGTAAAGCTCCGTTACCTGATTCACATGGCGAGTGAAGGTTTTGTTCAAAGTGCTATAAATTACTTGATGCACCTGACAGAGTCAAGGAGACTGAGGGAGCAAGACATCAATAATGCTTCTTTTGATCGGGCTCACATCGGCTGAGTAGATCAGCAGCCCTCTGCCAAAGCAGTGGGCAAGACGGCAGAGAATCCCTTTATATTCCTTACCCTCAAAGATAAACGTCACCTCGGTTTCACTGTGGTCCGTCAGCCATTTGGAAAGGGTTTCCCTATCGGCGCTGTTTGCGTGATGAAGGAGAAGATACCGAATCCCATTCAGTTTGGCCGAAGAACTCTTAAAGGAATCGGATGATTCCATGACTTCGCATGGGAGTCTCATTTTTTCTTGACAGAATCCCGAAGATGCGGCGAAGAAGGTTATGAGAATACACAGTGCCAAAAGCAGCCATTTCCTCAAAAACATGATTCAACTCCTTCCTATTCAACAGGCAATACCTTCACCATGGAAGGCTGTTTCACACAACCTTTGAATAATACCTCGCGCCCCGGTGAAATAAAAGCAAAAAAGCTTTGACCCTGGTTAAATAGAACCGAAAGCAGATGAAACCGGGCAACCGGGGCAGGCCAAGGTTTGTTAACATAATTCGCCCTATTTCTATTTTTTCCTCTATTCCCCCATTTCGGTTGATTTATTTCTATAAAAGTAATATATTGAATTAAATGTATACAAATGAATTGCACGTTCAAGTACAAGGAGGCATCTATGGGAAATGCAAATGTAACTGCACGTTTAGATCCCGAAACAAAGGAAAAGTTGGACCTGCTTGCTAAATCCACGGCACGTTCCATATCTTTTCTCATTTCTGAAGCTGTACGTGCCTATGTGAAAGAACAGGCATGGCAAATCCATGCAATTAGAGAGGGAGTGGAGCAGGCCAATGGAGGGAATTTCGCATCAAATGACGAGGTCAGATCGGCTTTTGGAAAATGGGGGGTAGATGTCCAAAACGATTAAGTGGTTGCACTTGGCTCTTTCTGATTTGGACGAACTGATGGGCTATATCGCTAAGGATAACCCGGAAGCAGCCACCAAAGTTGCAGAGAAAATTTGGGAAACAACCCGCATGCTTTCAAATCATCCGGCTGTGGGAAAACCTGGCCGTGTGCCTGGTACCAGAGAAATGGTTGCAACTGGAACATCTTATATCGTACCTTACCGTGTAGTAGGCGATGAGGTACAAATCCTCAGAGTCCTGCATGGTGCGAGAAAATGGCCGGAGAAATTCTAATTACAGAAATAGGGGTAAGTATCCTTTTCAATCCTATTTTCACCAAGGTCAACATAATTCGCCTGTCCCTATTTC
>JBBSAR010000257.1:0-6267 GCA_038252125.1 Desulfatiglandales bacterium | reverse complement strand
TGGCGATCCTCATGGATCAGTTAATGTCCCCGGGGAATCATTTGGAAGGGACGATTATCGGGACCGACATCAATCCTGGTTTTCTCCAGAAAGCCAGAGATGGGATCTATACTCGCTGGTCTTTCCGGGAAACGCCTGATAGCATTATAGAAAGATATTTTGTCAAGAAAGAAAAGAACCGTTTCGAGATTCTCCCGCGCATAAAAAAAATGGTGGAGTTCGGCAAACTCAATCTGGCACAAAATGAAGACGCTTTTCCCGATACGAAATTTGGAGCCATGGACGTGATTTTCTGCCGAAATGTGCTCATGTATTTTTCCGCGGAAATGAGGGCAGCGGTGATCCATCGTCTCACACGGTCTCTGAAAGAGGGAGGCTGGCTTATTCTAAGCCCAAGCGAAACCCCTTTTGTTCAGCAACCGGAACTCAGTCCGGTGAAACTTCCCGGAATAAGCTTCTTTAGAAAAGGCGCCCCGAGGAAGCATGACCCGACTTTACCCGTACCAGGGCGGAAAAACGCTTCCCCCGGATTCCAGCATCTGCCTTCCTATGGATCCTCGCGACCCGCAATCCCTGTAACGAAGAAGAAGCTTCGGCAGAGTTTCCTGGAGCAGGGGGTGACACGTTCCAAAAAGAGGTTGCCTTCTGAAAACGTTAGGCCTCCAAAGGGAGAGCGAAGGGGTCAGCTAAAGAAAGACCGATACGAGGAGGCGCTGGCGCTCTATGGTCGGGGCCTCTACAGCGAGAGTGCGGAAGAGATAGGGCGCCTGATGGCTGAGGGCAGTCAGAACGGAGGGCTCTCCCTGCTCAAACCGGAGCATATGGCTCTTTTGGCAAAATCCCTTGCCAATCTGGGAAGACTTGAAGAGGCAGAGAAGTGGGCCACAAAGGCTCTGGAGGCTGAAAGGCTCAAACCGGATCATCCCTATCTTCTGGCTACGATTTGCCAGGAACAGGGGCTTTTGGAGGAATCCATAAAATGGTTGAAACAGGCTCTCTACCTTGACCCCGAATTTGTTATGGCTTATGTGAATCTGGCAAATCTCATGAAAAAGAAGGGAGAGAAAAAAGGCTTTGAGCGATATTCAAAAAATGCCCTTTCTCTTCTTTCAAACATGGCCCCCGACGCACCTGTTCCCCATTCGGAAGGGGTTGCGGCAGAAATGCTTGCGAGGATGCTTATGACTGGAGACGGTCATGGATGATGGCTTCGTCTTGAGCGCGAAAGAAAAGGCGCGTTTGCTGAGGGAGAGAGCCCGCGAACTGGCAGGGGAATCGGCATCGGCACAGGAAGAGGATGAAAACCTCTACGTGGAGGTCCTTGAATTTCTTCTGGCCCACGAGAGATATGCCATTGAATTGACCCATATCCAGGAGGTGTGCCCGCTCACGGAACTGACGCCCATTCCCGGCACACCTTCCTTTGTACTCGGTATTATCAACGTCAGGAGCCGCATTCTATCCATTATTGATCTTAAGAAATTTTTTGACCTTCCCGAGCAGGGGATTACGAATCTGAATAAGGTGATTATCCTCGGGTCTCCTGAAATGGAGTTCGGTATCCTGGCTGATTCCATTATAGGGGCCAAGTCTATCCTGGTAAAATCGATTCAGGAATCGCTTCCGACCCTTACCGGAATCCGAGCGGATTTTCTTAAAGGGGTTACGGGCGAACGTGTGGTCGTATTGGACGGAGGGAAGATCCTCTCTGAGGAAAAAATTCTGGTCAAATAATAGGCCGGAGAGAAGAAGATCAGCCATTTTCAATCAAGAATCCGGAGGGATGAAATGTTTGGATGGATTACGAAGAGTTTAATGGGTCGTCTTGTTGTCCTTTTTGTGGCAGGTGCACTGGTATCCGTGGCGGTGGTGGCTTCCCTTTCCTTTTATTATTCTACCAGTGCCCTTGAAGCCTCTGCCTTCAACCAGCTTTCCGCTGTTAATCAAATCAAAAAAAACCAGGTGTTAAATGATCTCAAGGAAAAGATTGCCGACATATCCATTCTTTCAGGGTCGGATAATATCCACGCCGCTTTCGATCTGCTGAAAAAATATCATGATGCAGGTGGCGGTGATCCCAATGGATCCTATGATATCGAAAGCAAAGAATACAAAGAGATCTACAAACAGATCGACCCGTTTTTTCGTAAATATTTGGATTCGTACGGGTATCGTGACATCTTTTTGATGTGCAGAGACCATGGGCACGTCATGTACACGGGGGCGCGGGAAAGTGACCTGGGCACCAATCTCAAGATCGGGCCCTACAGGAGTTCCGGGCTGGCGAAGCTCTGGATGAAGGTGGTGAAAGAGAAAAAAGCGGTGATGGTTGACTTTGCCCCATACGCCCCCAGCAATTCCGTGGCATCTTTTATCGGGGTGCCTCAATTTTCCGGAAATGGTGAAGTAGAAGCGGTCCTCGCCCTTCAGATCAGCGTTGAGCATATCGATTTCATCATGCAGGAAAAAACAGGGATGGGCGAAACGGGAGAGAGTTACCTGGTGGGGGATGATTATCTCATGCGGTCAAATTCCCGGTTTTCCAAGGAATCTACCATTTTAAAGGCGAAAGTGGATACGGTTGCGTCTCGAAACGCCATAGGCAACAAGCCTGGGACGGGAAAGATCATCGACTATCGGGGAGTGAAAGTTTTGAGTTCGTACACTCATCTGGGCCTGGACAAGGCTCTCGGTACTCCTTTTGACTGGGTGATCATTTCCGAGATCGATGAAGCGGAGGCGTTGGCGCCCGTTTGGTCCCTCGGCGTCAAAATATTGTGGGCCGCCGTTATTCTGCTGATTCTCATTTCCCTTGTGGGATATTTGTCCTCCCGTTCTATCGTGAGGCCGCTAAAGGAACTGGCCGGGCACGTGGTCCGCATGGCGGATGGTGATCTTACAGTAATTATGACGCCTTCGAAGCGCAAGGATGAAGTGGGGGTGCTCATGAATGCTTTTCATGCCACGCTGGGAACCCTCAGGGATCAGACCGGGCAGATGATTGAAGGCATCAGTGCCATAGCCTCCTCCATCAGCCAGATTTCGGCTACTGCCTCCCAGCTTGCCGCCAGCGCTTCCGAGACGTCAAGTTCTGTCAGTGAGATCACCGCCACCGTAGAAGAGGTGAAACAGACGGCCCACCTCTCGAACGAAAAGTCCAGGCAGATGGCCGATGAAGCAGAGCAGGCAACCGAAGTCTCTCACCAGGGAAAAACGGCCACGGATGAAGCGGAAAAGGGGATGCATGTTATCAAGGAGCAGATGGCGGATGTTGCCGAGAGCATTGTGAGGCTCAGTGACCAGACCCAGAGTATCGGCGAGATCATCGCCGCGGTGAACGACCTGGCTGATCAATCCAACCTGCTCTCGGTGAATGCCTCCATTGAAGCGGCAAAGGCGGGGGAACACGGGAAAGGGTTTGCCGTCGTGGCGCAGGAAGTGAAGTCTCTTGCGGACCAGTCCAAGCAGGCCACCGGGCAGATCAGGACGATACTGAATGATATCCAGAAAGCCACCAGTGCCGCCGTCATGGCTACTGAACGGGTCGGCAAGGCCGTTGACAAGGGTGTGGAACTATCGGGGTTTGCGGGAGATTCCATTGATACGCTGGCTGAAAATGTCACTCTTGCTGCCCATGCATCCGCCCAGATTTCAAGTTCCAGTGAACAGCAATTAGTGGGGATGGATCAACTGGCCCAGGCCATGGAGAGCATCAAGGATGCCAGCGTCCAGAATGTGGATGGAGCAAAGCAGTTGGAGACCGCCACCAGGACCCTGGAAGATTTAGGTGGGAAATTGAAGGAACTGGCCGGAAAATTCAGGGTGTAAGATGAACGAAGAAGAACTGCTCAGGCGGCTTAAAGAGGCCTTCAATGTGGAGGCCGCGGAGCGTATTGCCAGCATGTCGTCCAGCCTTCTGGAACTGGAAAAGGCCACCGATCGCGAGAGTCAGGAACCGGTCCTTGAAGTCGTTTTTCGGGAAGCCCACAGCCTGAAAGGTGCAGCCCGGTCTGTGAATCTCGGCCGTATCGAACGTCTCTGCCAGGCCATGGAGTCCGTTTTTTCGGCGGTGAGGAGGGAAGATATTTCGTTGTCAAGGGAGCTGTTCGATCTTTTGCATGACTGTCTTGCTGCTATTGAGGTTTTTCAGGCCGACATCGAGATCGAGAGTACGCCCGCCTATGAAGAGAAGATTGAGGGACTTGTTGCGCGACTGGACCATTTCAGAACAGAAAGCCCTGGCAAAAAAGGAGGAAGCACCGGGGAACAGAGGGTGGTAACCGAGGATGTTCCTTTAAAAACGCCCCCAATTGAGGAACCTGAAGAAAAAACTTCCGAACCGATGGCTTCCAGACCTCGATCTTCCGATACGATCAGAATTTCTGCGTCAAAACTGGATGCGATTCTTCTTCAGACCGAAGAGATGATTACCCTGAAGCTTATGTCCAACCAGTACGTGATGACCCTGCAGGAAATATCCGGCGCCTTTGAAGACTGGGACAGGAGGTGGAAGAAAGTTGAACCGGTCCTGAGAAAACTCTCCGCCATGGAGAAAGAGAATGGCGCCATGGTGGATCTCCTGGATTTTGCGGGCTACAATCAGGAATGGGCAAAATCGCTTGATCGGCAGGTGGCTACTTTAGCCGGGCGAATGGAGCAGGGTAATCGTTTGCTGGGAATGATGGTGGATGATCTTCTCGACGACATGAAAACCATGGCCATGCTTCCTTTCTCAACCCTGCTCGATCTTTTTCCGAGAATGGTTCGAGAGATTTCGCGGGATCAGGGTAAACAGGTGGATCTCATCTTAAGTGGTGGAGAAATCGAAATTGATCGGCGAATCCTTGAAGAGATGAAGGACCCCCTGATCCATATCTTCAGAAACTCCATTGACCACGGCATCGAGTTGCCGGAAATGCGTAAAAAGTCGGGCAAAAGAGAGAAAGGGACCATTACTGTAGTTGTTTCGCAGATCGAGGGGAGCAAGATCGATCTCGTCATTTCCGATGATGGCAACGGAATAGATCTGCTCCGGGTGAAGGAGAAGGCAGTCAGTCTCGGAATGGCATCGGCGGCGGATCTGGACAAGATGGAGGATGAAAAAGTCCTTTCCTTGATTCTCCGGTCTGGGGTTTCAACAAGTCCCATTATTACGGAGCTCTCAGGAAGGGGGTTGGGACTGGCCATCGTTGCTGAAAAAGTGGAGAAACTGGGAGGGCAGCTGGCGATCCGGAACGATCCGGGAAAAGGAACCATTTTCAAGATAAAACTGCCTGTGACGGTGGCTACTTTTCGAGGAATTCTGATACGGGTCGGCGAACGCCTCTTTGTCCTGCCCAGCGTCCATGTGGAACGTACGCTGCGGGTTCATCGGGATGAGGTGAAAACCGTTGAGAACATGGCCACCATTCCCATGGATGGTCGGGCTGTCTCACTGGTGTACCTGGCCCATCTACTCGATATTGAAAAGAATAACCGGTTGGAAGAAAATCCTCCCTATATTACGGTGGCTGTTCTGGGTTCCGGGGAAAAACGAATTGCTTTTGCCGTCGATGAGGTGATGGGAGAGCAGGAGGTCTTGGTGAAAAGCCTGGGAAAACAATTGATCAGCGTGGCCAATATCGCGGGGGCCACCATCCTGGGCAGCGGAAAGGTCGTTCCTGTTCTGAATGTCCATGATCTTCTGAAAGCGCCTGTTGAAATGTCCGGTTCTGTTCGGGCTGGAATGGCCGACATGGCAGGTCAGGAGACGGAGAAAAAATCAATTCTGGTTGTCGAAGATTCCATTACGTCAAGAATGCTGCTCAAGAATATTTTAGAGGGGGCAGGGTACGTTGTCACGACGGCCGTGGACGGACAGGAGGCCTTTACCACGCTCAAAACAGAAATGTTCGACCTGGTGGTATCGGATGTGGAGATGCCGAGGATGGACGGCTTCCAGCTTACCGCCAATATCAGGAAGGAGAAAACGCTTGAGGATCTTCCCGTGGTGCTGGTCACCAGTCTTGAGTCTCGCGAAGACAGGGAAAAGGGGATTGATGCGGGGGCAAACGCCTACATTATTAAAGGAGGTTTTGATCAGAACAACCTCCTGGATGTGATTGAAAAACTCCTGTAATTGCAGAGCAGGGAACGGGTGCTCGATGAAAAGACAATCGACAATCGCAAATCAAAAATCGCCAATCCAAAAGTCCTCCCCTGTCAGGGTATTGATAGCGGACGATTCCCTTACCGTAAGGGAGTATCTGAAGCATTCAATCGATTCCC
>JBBSAR010000256.1:0-6300 GCA_038252125.1 Desulfatiglandales bacterium | reverse complement strand
TAACGCCGGACAGTTTTTTATTGGACAAGACCAGCGGGTCGATCCTATCGTCCACCATCAGCAAGAAACCGCATATGGTGGTATACAAAAAGGACGGCATAGGGATGGTCGCCGTTCCGGCGGAAAAGCAGGAGATGCCCTGTATCAGCGAATCGGAATTAGGCGAAATTCTGCGCATCGCCCTCCAGGTGGAGTCCTACTTTGACATGCCCCAGGATATGGAATGGGTTTTTGACGCGGACATGACATTTCCGGAGAATCTATTCTGGGTTCAGACGCGACCGGCCAAGTTCTCGCAGAAAAAGAAGGAAGATGATTCCGAATACCTGGCCGAGCTGATGACCCGGATTTTCAAGATGTGAAAGAATTCCCGACCCTTTTTCGCGTATAGAACCCCGTGTTCTGGACCCAAGGAGACAACGCATGACCATACTATTTACCCAGTACTGGGACGTCAATCCAGGGGAGTACGACGACTACTCCAACTTTATTTCGGAAGAATTCAACCCCGGCCTCGAAAAGCTGGGCATCAAGCTGGTGGGGGGATTCTACGTGGTCGTCGGATCGGGCCCCAGGATCATGGCTGCGGCCGCCGTTCAAAACGACATGGGCCTTCTGGCCGCCCTGTCCTCCAGGGAGTACCGGATCCTCTCCACAAATCTCATGAAATATGTCTATAACTACGGCAGCAGAGTATGGATTCCTACAGGCATGTTTCGCAAGCAGACGTTCAGCATTCAGACCGGCGCCTGGAAGTTCAACCAGTATTACGATATCGTTCCGGGCAAGGAGGATGAACACAACCAATTTGTTAAAGAAGAAGCCATTCCCACCATGAAACAGCTTGGGGTGCCCGTGACCCACGGCTGGCGGCTGTCCGTCGGTACAGGGCCAAGAATCCTGGCGGAATGCACGGCCCGGAACTTTGTGAATATTGCCGAGGCCATAGATTCCGCGGAGTACCGGAAGCTCGCCCGCACCCTGAAAAAGCGATACACCACCAATTTCAGCAGCCGAATCCTGTCGCCCACCGGCAGGGTGGAAGTGCCCTATCTTATAGAGGGAATGATGAAGGGCTTTTGATGGACCTCTATGATGCGATCGTGGTGGGGGCAGGTCCCGGAGGCGTTCTGGCGGCGAAGAGATGCGCCGAAGGCGGGCTCAAGACCCTGTTGCTGGAGAAAAGGACACTCCCCAGGGACAAGGTCTGTACCGGAATGATCATGGGACCATGGGCCCACGGCATCATAGGGGAGGAGTTCGGGGACATTCCCGGAGAGATACTGGCCGATCCACCTTTCCTTAAAGGCCATCTCATCCATGTTTCCGGAACAGAACCAAGGCAGATTAACTGGAAAACACCCATGGGCTGGCGCCGGGACATCGATTTTTGGATGGTCGAGAAGGCTTTGGCGGCAGGCGTGGAGTTGATTACTGAGGCAAGGTTTTTAGGAGTGTCACAAGTGCACGGCCTGTTTAATGTGTTGGTCCGGGCAGAGCAAGAGATCCTGGGGGTTCAGACGAAATTTCTTGTGGGAGCGGACGGCGCCACCTCACGGGTCAGAAGCGCTCTTTTTCCCGACCTGAAGGTTCCCTATGCCAGTCCCCTTCGAATCTGCTACGAGGGTAGCCTGGATCTGGAAGAGGATCGCTGTCATTGGTTTTTCCCCAAGAGCATGCCCAGACCCCGTTTCGACGTGAACCACAAGGACAACTGTTTCCTGATCGAGGGAAGCGGTATCCGCCAACTTCGGTCCGAAATCACGGAGACCCTCACAAAATTTGGATATAACCCTTCCATAAAACCCATCTGGAAGGACGGTTGTGCCATAGCCCTCCTCCACACAAGCCTCGTGGACGGATCGTTTGTGCCCTGCCGCGGCAATGCCCTTTTGGTGGGCGATGCGGCAGGGATGGTCTTCCCCATTACCTTTGAAGGGATCGGCTCAGCCCTGATGAGCGGACGTATCGCCGGCGAGGCCATCCTTGAAGCACACGGTACCGGAGCGCTTGCATCGGTGATATACCTGGAGAAAGCACAGCCGGTCATTCACGCCATCGGACAACTGCAAAAAATCGGAAATGCACTTCCCCGTGAGCCTCAAAGTGACATGAAATCTCTCTCCCGCCGGATTACTGAAGCCTACAGGAAAACCCTCGAAATCAAATAGGCCGAAACTCTGAAAACGACCGATTCACAACTCCATTCAGGATGCCTGCCGGGCAGAAACTATTTGAAGAAACCTTTCAACACCGGGACGATCAGCCGGTCCTTTGCTGTCGCGACGGTTGAAAGGAACAGCCGAAGCTATCCTCTTTTTGACCACGTTAAAATCGGGGTTGGGCATGACCAGATATGTGGAGTAATTCAGGCTGGAACGGTCCACGGAGACCTCGTTGCGATCAATGCATTGTGCTTTTTGGGAAGAGACCCCGGTTTTCTCAAGGATCTCTTCTCATTGGGCATTACTTTCCTATAAAAAGGTTACTTCTTTTCCACCGGAGACTCCGTTTTTTGAGCACTTTCGGCCTTCTGCGTCTTCACTGCTTGATAAAGGGCCTTTCTCGTCTTCTTGCCGAGGATGCCATCGACCTTTAGCTTGTGCTCCCCCTGGAACGTCTTCACTGCTGCGGTGGTTTCTTCGTTTAAAACTCCGTTCGTTTCTCCCTTATAGTAGCCAAGTTCTTTCAATTCCTGCTGAACCTGGGTGATGTTTTTCTTGGAGGAATGCATCTTAGCCTCGGCCCCGGCGGAAAACAAGAACAGTACTGCCACACTCAGACTGATAATCAATAGCCTATAATTCATCCTCATTTTCTTTATCTCCATCATCTTCTCTCCCTTAAAAATCCTTTTGTTAGTTTTTATCTTAACTATTTGAAATCCGTTGAACATTTATATCTATGCATCTTTCACCTCCTTTCATACTTTTCATAACGTCCAAGATTTTGGCTTTTAATTACACTATGCAATAACCATGCCTGTTGAATAACTATTTGATATTTTGGGTTTTTGCAGATTTATATCACCCGGGCAACGACGCCAATCAGAACTGGAGATTCCAATTGCAACAGCATTTTTAGATGCAAATATTCGGGAAGGAGAGCCGGGATTCATCCAATCCTCTGAAAGAGCAGGGAACATCGAAAAGAGAAGTCCAGATTCCGGTATGCTACCAAACCAGAATCTCATGTTCCCTACAAAGTTTCCTTGGCTTTGGATCGCCCGGGTTTATGCTTGACAAAGATGTGTTTGAAGCAAATATTGAGTCAATATGAGTCAGGAGGTGGGTCATGGCACAAATCACATTACGTGGAATGGACCCTGAATTGGAACAGGCTATTCGGAAGATGGCCCGCAAGAGCGGAAAATCGCTTAATCGTGTCATTCTGGATATGATTTGCGAAAACACCAGTTACAGGAAAAGCAGGAACATCCCGCCGGCAGATTCATTGAGAACTCTCGCTGGGGGTTGGAGCGAGGAAGATGCGTCGGAGTTTTTGGAGTCCATAAAGTCATCTGAACAGATTGATGAGGAGATGTGGAGATGAAGCTCCTGCTGGATACAAATGCCTATGTGGGATTTAAACGAAATATTGCCAATGTCGTCGAGATTATTGCGGGTGCTGAATGGATACTGTTTTCTCCCGTGGTTTTGGGAGAACTGATGTTCGGATTTCGCAACGGCGCCAAATTCAAGGAAAACATGAAAGATCTCGATAGGTTCCTACAGCATGACGTTGTGGAAGTCGCGCAGATTGGCAAAACAACCTCAGACCGTTATTCCAGGATCGCCGCTCAGTTGAAACGCAAGGGAACCCCCATACCCAGCAATGATATATGGATTGCAGCACAAACCATGGAATACGGGGCCGAACTCATAACATCGGACAGCCATTTCAACAAAATTGATGGACTGGTCCATACGACCTTCTAACGCCCTCACGCACCTCTAAATTTCAATACCCGTAAATGAATTTCATTCACCTTTTTACGGAAGTGCTGGGTTTTCGCATCATGGGAACCATTTATTATGTTGAGCACAACATAAAGAATGGTTGAGCATCGGCAGCACACAACATAACGATATCAATTACCGTCAATTTTGAGTAGCCAATTTGTTGAAGACTACCAACAGTAAACCTGAAAAAGAGCCAAATACGGGATCATATAGGTAAGTGTGACTTCTGTTCCAAGCATTTGAATTCAAGGATAGGATAATTATTTTTGAATTGTGCCTTTGGCTTCATCCAGAACCCTTCGGATCGTATGGGCCATTTCTTCTTTGAGCAGCGGCTTCATCAGAAAGGCTTTAATTCCCATTTTCTCGGCCTTTTCCCTGGTGATATTTTCGCTGAAACCGGTGCAAAGGATCATCGGCAAGTCCGGCCGGATCTTCATCAACTCCCGGGCCAACATATCACCGGTCATCCGCGGCATAGTCATATCTGTAATGACCAGATCAAATTTGTTCGGTGTCGCCTCGAAAAGCTCCAAAGCAGCGAGGCTGCTGGTTCTGGCTTCAATCTCATATCCCAAGGATGTAAGAAGTTTTCTGGTTATGTCGACGATGGTCTTTTCATCATCCACTACAAGAATCCGTTCCGTTCCGGTGGGGATGATTGTCTGTTCTTCAAGTTTTTCCTCAGCCTCGCCTTTGATAATCGGAAGATAGAGATTAAAGGCAGTTTCTTTATCCGGCTCGCTGTAGACCGTGATCGTTCCGCCGCAATCTTTAACAATACCGTGGACTACCGACAGCCCCGGGCCGGTGCCTTTGTCTTTAGACTTTGTGGTGAAAAACGGATCAAAGATTCGATTCATCACCTCAGGTGTCATGCCGTGACCGGTATCGCTGACCGTCAGTTTCTGGTAACCACCCGGCTGAATCTCCGGATGAGTTGAACAAAAGTCGGAATCAATCTCGACATCGGTCAAAGTTACCTCCAAAATGCCGCTTTTCCCCTGAATGGCATGGGCGGCATTGGTACACAGATTCATAACGATCTGATGAAGCTGGGTTGGATCACTCAGGACTACGGATTTGCTCTGGATGTTTTGACGGATGTCAATGGTAGTGGGCAGGGTGGACCTTATCAGTTTTAAGGCTTCTTTTACAATCAAACTCGTCTGAACAGGCATTTGCTCTTGCTGTGTCTGGCGGCTGAACGCCAGAATCTGTTTTACCAGGTTCTTGGCGCGGACGCCTGCAGTGCGCACTTCCTTAAGATCGTCCTTAATTTCAGAATCGGCTTCAAGCTTCATTTGCGCTAATTCCGTGTAGCCGATCACAGCGGAAAGAATGTTATTGAAATCATGGGCAATGCCGCCCGCCAAGGTGCCGATGGCTTCCATTTTCTGTGCCTGGATCAACTGCGTCTGCAGCTTCTCCTTTTCCTGCTCGGCCTGCTTGCGCTCGGTGATATTCCTCAGCGTCGCCTGAACTGCTACTATCTTCCCGTCCTCTTTCTTAATAGGAACTGCCATTAGCTCATAAGGAATTTTACTGCCATCCTTTGTCAGCCCTTCAACTTCAAATAAGACCCGTTTTTCCCCTGCAAAGATCTTTTTAAAGTAAGGTATTGACCTATTAACAGACGATTCTGCTAATATCCCACCTGTGAAGACACTTTTCCCTATCATCTCTTCTCGGCTGTAACCGCTTTCTTCCTCAAATTTTTTATTTAAATCAAGAAGATCTCCTTCGGCATTGAATACGATAATTAAGTCGGGGGCATTATCGAACAAAATGCGATAATTCTCTTCGCTCTCCTTTAGTGACTTTTCCGACTTTTTTCGCTCGGTGATGTCGCGGATATTACATTGAACTAAAATTGCCCTGTCGGCCATATAAATATCGGAATAGATAACTCGACCATCCTTACTACTTACAGCAACATCTTCGAAATGAGCGATGCCGTCTTTTTCCAACGTCTGCATTGTTTCTTGATAAGTACCAATTTTATCCGGGAAACCGATACCCTTCATATCGCTCCCAATCAACTCCTCGTTGGAATAGCCCAACATCGCGATGATGGCCGGATTAGCATGGCGAATTTTCAATTTGCTTTTTTCGAGAAGCAACATCCCGTCGTCCGCGGTCTCAAAGAGGCGCCTGTATTGCTCTTCAGAATCCTTCAATATGGTTTCCGATTGCACTCGCTCGGTGATGTCCTCGATGGCCAGCAGGATGATCCGCTCTTTGCCCATCCCTTGTTCAATCTGCCGGGCATTCAACAGCATGGTACGCCTGCCGATGGTGGCAAAATCGTGTTCAACCTCATAGTTGTCAAAGGCGG
>JBBSAR010000255.1:0-6317 GCA_038252125.1 Desulfatiglandales bacterium | reverse complement strand
TGCATGCGGCTAATGAAATTCGTGAGACCCATCCCGAAACCCGTGTTTTCGATTTTTACCGGGACATCCGAACCTATGGCCGCGGGCATGAGGAACTCTACGAAAGGGCATCCAGGAACAAAGTCGTCTTTTTCCGTTTCGAGGCGGAAGAGGCCCCGGTTGTATCCAGGAACAAGGGGACCGCTGACCATCCATTGTCGGTCAAAGTGAAAGACGTCCTGACCTTTGATGAGGAGCTCGAGGTTCCGGTGGATCTGGTGGTGCTCGCAACCGGGATGGAACCCAATGATGTTTCGGACCTGGTCAAAATGATGAAACTTCCGGTTGGCGTGGATCGGTTTCTATTGGAGGTGCATCCCAAGTTGCGCCCCGTGGAAATGGCTGTTTCCGGCGTTTTCCTGGCGGGGACCGCTCAGGCCCCGTTTGATATAGGGGAAGCCTGTGCCGCAGCATCCGCGGCCGCTGTAAAGGCTTCCGTCACTCTGGGACGCGGCTACGTGGAACTGGATCCTTTTGTGGCGGAAGTCAACCTGGATAAATGCACCGGCTGCGGGGCCTGCCTGGAAGCCTGTGCGCACGAAGGCGTGCTTTCGCTGGTGGAAATAGACGTGAACGGGCAGAAAGAGTTGCGCGCCCAAGTCAATCCGGCCCTGTGTACCGGCGGCGGGGCATGCGTGGGAGTCTGTCCTGAAAATGCCATTGATATTAACGGATGGACTCTGAAGCAGTACGAAGACATGGTGGACATGATCGTGTCGGACCAGATTCTGTAATCTAAAATCTGCAATTGGCTGTTAGTTATTGGCCGTTAGCTTGATGACCGTAACCATTTCGAGGACAATTTCCATGAGTCAAACAGAACAGGAAAAGAAAGAAGCCATGAAAAACCTGCGCAAGGTCCGGGAGCATTCCATAAAAGCGGCTTCGACGAGACTGAAGGAACAGTTGAAAATTGCAAAAACCATCAAGGAGCAACTCAGGAACCAGGCTGCTACCGTTCCTGAAATAGCGGCCGCTTCCGGGATTTCTTCGTCGGAAGTCATGTGGTACGTGGCCACCATGAAAAAATTCGGTGAGATCCTTGAGGCGGAACAGGACGGCAGCTACTTCAAGTATCGCCTGGCTGACGACACGGAAGGGGCTGCCGGCTGAACCGATTCGCGGGGAGAGGCATGAATGAAAACCAACCTATTTAAGGGGGTCGGAGAATGACTCAGGTATATCCCGAATTTGCGGAAGAGTTGGAGCGTTTTGGCGTAGATACGACCATGGCTTGCTTCAATTGCGGCACGTGCGCCGCCATATGCCCGCTTATCCATGAACACTTCCCCAGAAAAATGATCCGTTATGCCCAGATCGGCGCCAAGGATCGCATCCTTGAAAATTATGAGGATTTGTGGCGGTGCCTGCACTGTGGCTTGTGCATCCAGACGTGTCCCAGGGAAGCGGACCCGGGCGATATTATCCTGGGATTGAGGCGGTTTGTGGTGGACAGTTGGAGGAGGTCTTAAGATGTACCATCCAAAAAATATTATCGACGTGCTTGCGGACAATATCAGGAAGACGCGGAATCCATTCGGCGCGGGCAATTCCACCATGAACAAATGGTGGAAAGATGCGTCCCTTCCTACGGAAGGAGATGCCCTTCTGTATACGGGACTCATGTATCAGATGATGCCGTACATCAAAAAAATGACGCATCAGATTGAGCGTTTTGAGGACACGAAGATGGCGGATTATGTGGGATACCAGAAGTATGTTCCGAAGCTCCTGGTAAAATCGGCCTTCGCATTCATGGCGGATAAGGAAGATAAGGAAAAGTTCAACCATATCCTGCGGAGCATGGTGAAACTTTTGGATCGATCCGGGGTCAACTTCTTTTACAGGCCCAAGCTGGATTTGTACAGCGGCATACTCCTTTACGATCTGGGCGATATCGATGGTTTTATCGAGCATGCCAAATTCGTCGCCGAAAAACTCAAGAAGCAGGGCATCCGGAAAATCATTACCGTGGATCCCCATACCACCTACGCCTTGAAAGTGCTTTTCCCGAAATATACAGGCATCCAGTTCGACGTGAAAACCTACTTTGAACTGATCAACTTTGAGGCAAAAGACGGGGGCAGGCAGGTTACTCTCCATGATCCCTGCTTTTATGGCAGATACCTCAAGCTTTCGGATGTCCCGAGAAATCTCCTCAACAAATTCGGGATAGACAATGTGAATGTGAGGAATTCAGGGAAATTTACCGGTTGCTGCGGGGGGCCTGCCGAGTCCGTTTCCCCTTCCCTGACCAAGGAGATTCTTGAGCGACGTTATGCGGACCTGAAAGAGACCGGGAAACCGATCGTTTCCATGTGTCCCATCTGCCTGGGAAATCTAATTAAGATTGGAGCGGATGTGCAGGATCTTTCCGTCCTCCTTGCACAACTTGTCTGATGTTGTTATCATAAGATACTTCATTTCTAAACGGACACCCCATGGCAAAAAAAATAGGGGGAACTATTTACCTTTCAATAAATATTTCTAAAGGAGATGAAAATGGCGGAAGAAAAAAAGGAAAAAATTCTTTACATTGCAACCCACGGCGGCGAAAATCCTGAAAAGGCGAGTCTTCCTTTTGTTTTGGCAAATGCGGCTCAGGCTATGGAAGTGGAGGCCGTCGTTGTCCTGCAGGGGCCCGCGGTATTCCTGGCTAAGAAAGGATATCTGCAGCATGTGCACTCGGCGGGGTTTTCACCCCTTCAGGAATTGCTGGAGAGCTTCATGGAAGCGGGGGGAAGACTTCTGGTCTGCGTTCCATGCATTCAGGAGCGTAAGATCGATGTGGCGGATCTGATTGACGGGGCTGTTCCCACGGCAGGGGGCGCCTTGACGATGGAGATTCTTGAGGCTGATGCAACGCTGGTATATTAAGGCGCCATTTTCAAGAAATTTGTTGCTAAAAGCAACGAATTCGTTCGCGTGAAGGATATCTTGCCGGGTTTGTGAGGAATCCGGAATTCAAAATAGAGAATTCAGGAGCCAAAAGAGGAAGGGAGATTGGTGTTGTATTTCGAAGTCTCCCTTCTGACTCCCGGGTTCTATTTTTTTATCAGCGGCCGTGCCGTATGAGGGTTGAATTGCCGAATGCATTCATTTTCCGGCATTTCGAAGAAACGACAACCAAAAGCTGAAGGAGGGGAAATTGATGAAAAGAGGAGAAAGAATAAAGAGGTTCCTTGTCGTTAATGCGCTGACCTGTTTTGCTTTATTCTTTGTTGCTGCTTTTGCCGGCGCACAGGATGCAAGCCCGAAGGCGACACAGAACGAAATCATGGAGATCAAAGGACAGGTAAAAGCGATTTCCAACAAGGCAAAAACGGTCTCAGTGGAAGTGACGGGAAAAGGCGTCATCGTACTTAAATTCAACGATGCCACGAAGTTTGTCAATGCCGAATCAGGCAAGGAGATAGAACCTTCCACCGGGGTTATTGTAAAGTATAAAGAAGCCGGTCCCGACAAAGTTGCAATAAGCATCACGAAGGCCCTGGTAAAACTTCCCGCGGGTGTTTCGGAAATAAAGACCGATGAAGTGGCTGCCCTGGTGAAAAAAGGGCCTATGGAAGGCAAGTATTTTCTGGTTGATTCACGGCCTGCAAAAATTGCCGCCGCCGCCCATATCCCCACCGCGGTATCCATTCCGGTGGATGTACTCCAGGAGCAGGGCGAGAAGCTGCTGCCGGCTGACAAGGATAAGGTCCTTATTTTTTATTGTGGGGGGCCTACCTGAGGCATGAGTCCCAAATCCGCCGGTCTGGCGAAAAAATGGGGTTGGAACAATGTAAGAGCTTATGTGGAGGGTATGCCTGCCTGGAACAAGGCGGGAAACTATGCCGTATCGACACCTGATTATGTGAGAACCGGCAATATCGTTCTCATCGACCTTCGTTCTCCAGCGTCCGTAACCGCGGGCCATATTCCAGGGGCGGTGAACGTCCCGGCAGGGAATCTTGCCGATGCAAAGGATCTGTTTCCTCAGTCTCTGACGGTGCCCATCGTTTTTTATTCCGACAACCTGAACGAATCCATTGAGGCAGTAAAGACGACCCGGGGGTGGAAGTACAAAAATGTTTCGCTCCTGGAATTCCCCGGCGCCCTGGCATGGGAGAAAAGCGGCTACGACATCAAAACGGGACCTGCCGCGGAAAAAATCGTATACGTGAGGAAACTGGAGCCTGGCGAGATCAGCATCGAAAACTTCGAGGCCGCTTTGAAGTCAAAAGCCATAACGGTTATTGATGTGCGTGGTCCTTCGGAGTATGCCGCCGGTCATTTTCCGGGGGCCATTAATATTTCCCTTGACGAATTGCCCGCAAAGTTGGATGAAATACCTACAGATAAATTTGTAGTGGTGCACTGCAGAACCGGCGTGCGAGGAGAAATGGCCTATTTGCTTCTCAAGGAAAAAGGCTTTGACGTGAAATACCTGAAGGCGGGTTGTCAATGCAAACTGGATGGGACCTACCTTATCTGGGAATTGTGATCATTTGCTTTTAATACGGTTGAGATGAAGCCCCTGCTCGGTGCGGGGGCTTTTGTGCGCCAAGGCCTTCATTGTTTTGAAGACCATTTTTTTTGTGACCCGGGATTTGAAGGAGGCGAAAATGAAGAAAAGAATCATTGGCTTAACGCTTATTATAGGATTATTGAGCTGCGGGATTTTTTTGGGCCGGGAAGCGTCAGCCCAGGACACCAAAGCCGTTGGTCCCGACAAGGCGCTTTGTGCGGAGATGATCCGGTTCGGGACCCAGGCCTACCAAAGGGGAAAATTTCTGGATGCCAAAGAGTATTTCAGAAAGGCTGTCCAGGCAGATCCAAGCTCGAGTGCGGCCTGGACGCATTATGATCTGTCCGTTGTCTCCGCATTGGCGGAAAAACTGAATAAGAATACCGGATTGATCGCGCCGGACGTGTCTATACAGGGACAGCCCGCTGCCGGATCAGCCCCTCCGCCGCCTCCTCCTCCGCAACCTGCTCCGAAAAAGAAACCCCAGTTCAAGATTATGGAAGATGAAGGCTGTTGATGAAAAGAGAAGAGGTGAAATCTTATGAGCAATGATAAAGAAACGACTGTCATGGGAGGCATTCTCAAGAACGCTTACGGTGCGGTATTTTATAACAACTGGCCTGTCTGGCTTGGCGGAATTTTGATCGGCATCATGAGCGTGATCACCTTTGCGTGGGCCAGACCGTGGGGTGTTGCAGGGGGGCTGAGAAACTGGGGGGATTGGTTTTTGCATCAGATCGGCGTGTACAGCCAGGCTCCCGTATCTCCACTGCTTTCCACCAACTCCATCCTGGTTATAGGTCTTCTGTGGGGCGCCTTTGGGTCTGCGCTGCTTTCCAAGCAGTTTGCCATCCGCATGGCCCCGGGACGGGAGCTGATCAAAGGGGTGGTCGGTGGTTGTTTCCTCGGGGTTGGTTCCGCCATGGCCGGCGGTTGCAACGTGGGGGGATTCTATATCGCGACCAGCGCCCTTTCACTGGGCGGCATCGCCATGATGGTGGGACTCATTGGCGGCGCGTATCTGGGGCTGAAATACCTGTACTGGGAAATGGCCCATACGACTTCCAAACCCGTCACGGGCGGATCGGGAAGCAAGAGCCTGATGGCCGCCGAGCCCTACATTGGCGCCCTTGTTTTTTTAGGGGCCGTCGTGGCTGCGTGGTTTTATGCCAGGGAGGCCTATGCCCGAGTGGGGGGTCTTCTCCTGTGCGGCGTTGCCTTCGGCATTATTATTCAAAGGGCGCGTTTCTGTTTTGTGCGTTGTTTCAGGGACCCGTTTATGACCGGTGAAGGAGATATGGCAAGGGCCGTGGCCTACAGCACAGCCATCGGCATTATTGGTTTCGCGGCGCTCAAATGGACCGGCCTTCGCGGAGAAGATGTGTATGTGACCCAGACCTTCTGGTTCGGGAGTCTTGTGGGAGGTGTGGTATTCGGCATCGGCATGTTGCTTAGCGGTGGTTGCGGAAGCGGTTCCGTCTGGAGGGCCGGAGAAGGGCATGTGAAGCTGATGGTGGCCGTGGTCTTTTTCGCTTTGACCAATTCTCTCTTTAAAACGTTGATGAATAGTTCGCAGGGCCTGAAGAAACTGATCGGGTTCCGCTTTTATCTTCCCGATTACATCGGGTACACATGGGCGGTCATCCTGCTGCTGCTTGTTTTTGCAGTCTATGCCCTGGCGGCCACCTGGAACGAAGAAACCGATAAGTTCACGGTGGAGATGTAGGGAAGAAAGATTCAAATCAGGGACATTCAGGGACCTGAAAGG
>JBBSAR010000254.1:0-6373 GCA_038252125.1 Desulfatiglandales bacterium | reverse complement strand
TGAAAAACGGCTACCGCGTGGATTACGCGCAGGGAGCACTCAAATACCAACTATTCCTGATCCCGAACGCCTCCAATGAAGAAGCCGAAAAGGTGTTTAAAAAATACCGGCATTTCCTTGAAAGCCGAAAGGAGACCATTTTACCCCTCAAAAAAATGGGTTACCGGGAACTTGTCGTCAAAGGAAAAGATGAATATGCCTTCCAGATCGGCCCATTCGTGGGCGGGATTTTAGACTCGGCGGATTTGAAAGAAGCGGACGCAATTATGGGGGAATTTATTCGGCATTTGCGGAGTGCGGGAGCAATGGAGTAATGGAGTATTGGAGAATCGAAGATCCCGTCTTCAGCGGGATTGGACTGTTGAAATCCAATGCGCGGGGGAGTATGCCTTGCATTGCTCCAAGACTCCACCACCCCATTCCATGGCTATCTTCCCGGGACTATGATACGAGACTCATTCTTTTTCTGTGCGGCCTGCTGCTGGTCCTGCATCTGCTTCGCCCTCTCCACCATCTCTTCAAGAGCTTTCTTCATGGCGCCGGGAAATTCTTCTATGGCCTGCTCCAGGACGGTCGCCTGCAACAGGGCTTGAAGGGGAACCATTCCCTGAGGGGTGTTGAGCTGGGTGTGTCCTACAAAGATGGTTTGACGGCTTTCATCGTCGGTTCCGTCCGGTTTGATGGGCCTGAGACATCTGATGGACCCAACTTTGAGATCCGTAACAGACTCCTCGCGACAAAGGTTCTGCTTGTTAAAAGTAAAATCGATTTGCCCCTGGTTGCTTTCTGTCATTCTATTTCTCCCTGGATTTTTGCCCAAACATTCTTGTTTATGGCATTTGGCATTTATTTTCACATCTCAAATATCACGCGATGGCGCAAATAGCAACCTTCGTATCCCGGCAATTGTCATTATGGACGTTTTCCACGTTGCCTGATCCAGCTCCCCGTGGTCACCTAATGGAGCCACCTTGTGAAACAGTTAACAGCGAGTCAATTTTTTGCATGCAAGAGTATGGGTGGAAAGAGATGGTGTCAATTGCAAGACGCTTTGTCTGGGTTTGAATTTACTGAACGTTCTGTTACATTTATTCGCAAACAGCACCCAAAACGCATGATAATTGAAGTTGATTTGTCAAATCACCCTTCTTTATAGCTGGAGGATATGAAGAATGAAGTGCGCAAAATGCCGGTCTGAAAATCGTGAAGACCGATCCTTTCCGGCTGCCAGGAAAAAAATCCTAAAACCCAAAGGGAGGTTTTCATGTACGCCTTGAAATTTGATGAAAACGTATGTGCCGCATGTCCATCAGCCGACTGCCTCTTGAAGTGCCAGTACATTGAATTTGACAAAAACGAGGCCCACGAAGAGATGATGAAGGTCGTCAAGGGGGAAGACTCCTCTGTCCTCCACGATTGCGTAACGTGCTACGCCTGCGAGGAATACTGCAAGAGGGGAAATCATCCTTACTACCTCATCAGCGAACGTAGAGAGGAAAAAGGCATACTTACCGCTCCAAGACCCATAACCAACCAGTGGATTAATATGACCCGGATGCAAGGCAAACAGTCTGTGGGCGCCATTGAGGACAAGGCCATGTCCTGCTGCTTCCTGGCTGAACTTGTCCGGATGGGCAGCGGAGAGATCTTCAAGGATATTGCGCCCGCTGCGGCTTTCGGTGCGGAGTTCATGTGTCCGGCTGTTCACACGCATTTTGCGAAGATGTCAGTCATAAAAGAGAGACTTCCCGTTGTCATGGATAATTTCGTGAAGTTGGGCGTAAAGGAGGTAATATGCCTGCACGATGAATGCTATGGCACTTACACTTCAATTGCACCGGCATACGGCATGGAAGTGCCGTTTAAACCGATCTATTACATGGACTTTCTGCTGGAGCGAATGAAGGACCTGAAGGACAAGATAAAACCGCTGGATATCAAGGTCGCCTACCAGCGCCCCTGCTCCAACAGACTCATTCCCGAAAAGCTTCATCTTGTTAAGGATGTTCTGGATCTCATAGGCGCTGAATTGCTTGATAGGGAATACCAGGGGGAAAATTGTCTGTGTTGTGCTGAGATCCTCAGGGCTGTATCGGGATACCGGTTGGCCGACGATGTTCAGGAGAGAAATATTGCGGACATGGTTCAAGCCGGCGCCGAGTATTGTGTGTTTAACTGCCCTGCCTGTCAGTCAACGCTGTCTGAAAAGGCATCCAAAAACGGGCTCAAGCCGGTCCATTTGATAGACCTGTGTAAAATGGCCATAGGCGAAAAGAAAAAGGGGGTGTAACTGGATGAGCGATATACTTCAGTCTCTTATCGAAATATTAGGAGAGAAGGCCGTTTCCAACAGGCCTGAAGAACTCTGGTTTTACGGTCGGGACCCCGGGGTCCTGGATTCCCACCGACCGGACTACGTGGTGGCGCCCAAGACGACCGAACAGGTGCAAAGGGTCGTCCAGTTGGCTAACAGGGAAAAGATCCCCATCGTCCCCATGGGAAGCGGCATGGCCTTGACCGGCCTGGTCATTCCACTGAAGGGCGGGATTGTAATGGACATGAAGCGGATGAACAGGATACTGGAGGTGAATGAAAAGGCCAGATACGCCGTTGTGGAAGGGGGCGCCTCCCAGGGCGTTTTAAAGGCGTACTTAGAGGATAACCATTCCAGTTTGAGGCATAGTCTTCCTGACGCACCGCCAGCCACTACCATAGCCGCAAACGTGGCCCTCCATGGGCAGGGTCGTCTGACACAGCAGTATGGTTTTAATTCAGACATGGTCTCCGGTCTTGAAGTGGTTTTGCCCACGGGAGATATCTGCAAGATCGGCTCCCCCTCCCTGGGGCCCTACTGGTTCTCCAAGGGACCGACCCTCCCGGATCTCTCCGGTCTGTTCCTCGGCTGGCTCGGCACTACCGGCATTTTTACCAAGGTGGGTCTTAAATTATATCCCAATAAGAAGTTCAGGGATCTTGAGATGTTTGTTACAGACAGGGTCGAACTGGTCGCGGATATCATTTACAAGCTGACACATCTTGAGATGCTGGAAGACGTGAACGCCTGGTTTCAGCCCATGCCGCTCATGTTCAAGGACAATTATCATATCACAATCTACTTTACCGGCGACACGGAAGAAGAGATTGAATTCAAGAGAAAGATGGTATGGGACTCTCTTCAAGAATTCATTAACGCAAAGGATGGGGGTTTCATGTCGATCCGGCCCATGAAACCAATGCTTCTGGAAATGCCCCAAAGAGGTATAGCGGCCTTCGCTGATGTGCCGAAAGGGGGTGGTTTTGAGTATTCAGGCCCGATCACCCTGATCGAACACTTTCCCCAATACGCGGCAAAGGTTATCGAACTTGCGGCCAAATACAAGGTCATATATGCCTGTTCGGCCAGGGTGATATCGGGAGGCCATTCCATGATGTTCGCTATCTCTTTTGCCTTTAACCGGGCTGACAAGGCTATGATGAACAGGGTGAAAGAAGCATTGGACGAAGCCACCGAGTATGCCCTTGAGATGGGAGGAATCCCCTGGAAACCAAATTTCGTGGAGCAGAAAATGATGATGAAAAAGATGGATCCCAATACACTCAAACTGCTCCAGATGGTCAAGAAGAACCTGGACCCACAAGGTATTATGAATCCGGGAAACTGGGAGGTGAGCTAATGGGATATGCACGCGAAATACAACATGCAGACATCGTCCATCGTTGTTTCCGGTGCGGCTACTGCAAGTTTCCGGGGGACTATGTTGACTTTAATTGTCCTTCCTACAAGGCATTGGGCTGGGAAAGCTATGCACCGGGCGGGAGGATGTGGCTTATAAGGGCCTGGCTCAGCAATGAAATCCAAACAAGCGAGCATTTTGCCGAGATCCTTTATTCCTGTGCGGCATGCGGCAACTGCAAGGAACAGTGTGTCTATCCAAGATTCAAAGACTTCCTGCTGGATATTTTTGAGGAGACCAAGGCGGAACTTGTAAACGAGGGGAGGATTCCCCCGGCTGTCAGGGATTATTTTAAGGCCGTCAATGTCAATGGCAACCCCTACAAGCGTCCACAGGATGAGAGGGGTAAATGGGCGGATGGCACGGGACTGCCGGAGTTTTCCGACCAGGAATACCTCTTTTATGTGGGTTGCGTGGGTTCTTATGATGAGGTGGGGATAAAAATGGCCCGTTCCGTGGGAAGTCTGCTGCACAAGGCCGGGGTGTCAATGGGGATACTGGGAAAGGAAGAAACCTGTGACGGAAACGAGGTCAAGATCTTAGGGGAGATGGGGCTTTTTACCCGCCTGGCTGAAGAAAACATATTGAAATTCAAGATGAAGGGAATAAAAAAGATCATCACGTTGGATCCACACGCACTGAATGTGTTCAAAAAAGAATACCCGAAACTAGGAGGAAAATTCCGGGTCTTTCATTATACGGAAATACTGGCCGAGCTTATCAAAGACAAGAAAATTGCTCTTTCCCGATTCAATGCCAGAGTAACCTATCATGATCCCTGTTATCTCGGCAGGCATAATCTGATCTACAGCCCACCCCGAGAGATACTGAAGAGTATCCCGGGTCTTGAACTTGTGGAGATACGCCGGAACAAGGTCAATGCCTTTTGCTGTGGGGGCGGGGGCGGAAATTTTTTTACAGATATCATAGGGCCGGGAGAGGATAGTCCCGGAAGGGTGCGCATAAGAGAGGCACTGAATACCGGCGCTGAAGTCGTGGCTGTTGCCTGCCCCAGTTGCGCCAAAATGTTGGGAGATGCCATTAAAGGAGAGCAGGTGGACGATAAGATCAAAGTGATGGATGTGTCGGAAATCGTCCAGGAACATTCGGCCTCCGAATAGTAACGAAAGAAAGGTAACAGAAGGGGAAGAACAAGATTCAAGCACATGAAGGTAGGTGGAAGGGCTGTCTCAGGTGGCAACTTGCCTGTTCGGATCTTTACACCATGGCCTATAATTTCTCTAACCTGCCGGCCGCTCGCAAGTGCCCTCGCTTTCGAAATGCGGATTTGATTTAGCTTCTCTCCTATGGTAAATTTGCTATCAAAATGGCTATTTTTTTGGCTCAAGCCGGGTAAAAAACTTCCAATGGGCTGGATTTCCTATTTTCAACAATTGATCCGGCAGTTTTGCACAATTTTTTCCGACGTGTGAGGAAGCTTCATGCACGAAATCTTTTTCCACCAACGGATGAGATAAAGATTGTCTAACCCCTATATGTTGTGGTCGTAAGAATTTCTGGTGTGACTTCAGAAACCTAACCAGTTATTTGGGTATCTCACAGCCTCTCTTCATAATTAAAACACTTTCATATTGCTTTTCTATAATTTGCATATTATAAGTCAAGTTTAACACGATAATAAATGGAAAGAGGATATATTATGTCTGAGATTATGACCACCAAGGAAATGGCGAAGTATTTGAAGTTACACGCGATTACAATTTGCAAATATGCAGCTGAAGGTAAGATCCCTGCAATTCGGATTGGTAGAGTCTGGCGGTTTGACAAAGAAGCTATTGATAAATGGATTAGTGAAGGTCAGAGTAAAGGTGTGCCTAAGAGGGAAAAAGTGTAACCCATATAACTGGGGTTCTATCAGTCCAGGACGTTTTAGACAAAAGGGGGAAAAGAATGAATAGAAAAGATATGGTAAAATTGGTCAGCGAGAAAACAGGCATTCCCAGGAAAGCCGCAGAACAGGCACAGAAAGCCATCATCGAAATATTCTCCTCAACTCTGGAAAAGGGGGATTCAATTTCTCTTGTTGGATTTGGGAGTTTCAAGGTGGTTGAACGCGCAGCCCGGGAAGGTCGGAATCCGAGTACAGGAAAAAAGATGAAAATCCCAGCGTCCAAAGCTGTTAAATTCACACCGAGCAAGGTGTTAAAGGAACGAGTTCAGTAAGTTGAAGAGGGCAATACTTATGGGCATCCTGACTGCGGGCGGCAGACTCTTGTTGTAGGGGAATAATTTGAAATCGTCTTTTGAACAAGGCATAGATGCCTGTCTTAAGCAAATAAAAATACGAGCAAAAACAAAAGGGGGAGAAAGATGAGTAAGTCCTTGACAGAAATGGCAGCGGAAATATTAGCCGCCCGGGTAAGGCATGAAGCTATGACATCAAAACAGATTGAAAGCTGTCTCGATGATACGTTCGAAGCGCTAAGAAAGCTCAAAGAAAGGGAAGATGCTACCCTGGAAAATGCCGTTCAACCCATCATCAAATCAGAAAAATCTCCCCAGGCAAAACCGGAAGAACTCCAAAAACCAGCTGTTCAGGCAAAAAAAGGCACCATGGCCGGCACCATCCTGAATCTCATCGAGTCCAATCCAAAAGGCGTTGATACAAACTACATCAT
>JBBSAR010000253.1:0-6400 GCA_038252125.1 Desulfatiglandales bacterium | reverse complement strand
TTTTATTTGATAAAGAAGGAAATATAGAGGCAGAATGTGGATCCGATGCTACCGCCGGACATCACGGTAAAAGAACTTCTGGACCGCCATCCAAAGGCCCTGCAGCCGCTCATGGATCTCGGCCTGTTGTGCGTGGGTTGTCCCGCGGAAGCCTTCCACACCTTGGCGGATGTGGCCCGGGAGTACCATCTTGACCCGAATCAATTGCTCCGGCACATCCATAAGGCCATCGAAGATGAGGCGCCATGAGGGACCCCTATTTTTGGCATTCGCATTCAAATCGATTCATGCCCGGATGGCCACTTCAAAATCCCCCACCTGTGGCCGGGTCAAAATCCCCCGGCGACATGGTTGAGTTAGTGTACTAATCTTCCGTGTAAAGGTCCATACTCTTTCCTTTTTCATCCGGTTTTTTTGGTTTAATTTCCAATAGCCTGGATGCTGCCTCTTTGAGGCGGTAACTTTTTCCCTGGAACTTAAGCAGATGCCCGCGGTGAAGAAGTCGATCGAGGATGGCGGAAGAGGCGGCATTGTCCCTGAGTAGCTTCCCCCAATCTTCGATGGGTCGATTTGAAGTCAAGAGAGTACTTTTTCTTGAGGAGTACCGATTCAGTATAATATCCAGCAAATCGTCAGCGGCTTGTTCCGGGACTTTCTTGCGCAGGAACAAGTCATCGATGACCAGCAGATCGGTTTCGGAGAAGAGCCTATTGATCTTTTTCCTGCGTTTAAGTTGAGTTGCTTCGAAGAGGTCCTCGAAAAAGTTGTGGGCTTCCCGATAGACGACTTTGTATCCTGAGAGAATAGCGGCGTTAGCGACTGTTTTAGCGATGTGGCTTTTCCCTGTTCCGGGCGATCCGATCAATAGGGCGTCATGTCCGTCTCGAATAAATTTTCCGCTCACCAGTTCATAGATGTCCATTTTGGGTAGTTTTGGGTTGAAGCCCCAATCGAACTCGGTCATGGTGGGTTGTTCTGAGAGACCGGAAGCCTTGAAGCGTGTTTCAGTGAGACGGGATTTTCGGTAATCCAATTCATCCTGTACCAAGCAGGCAAAAACCTCTGTGAAAGAAGCGCCCTGATTGGCCTGGATGATCCGGGTGTCCAGGGTGGCGATCATGCCATGGAGCCGGAGGGTTTTGAGGTGTTTTTCTATTTCAGCAAGTGACATGTTCATGGGTTTATTGCCTCCTTATTTTCTTTTTCATCCTATGATTCTTGTTTTGTTCAAAGGACCCCTTGCCTGCGCAACGTACGAATCTGTTCCACCGACATATCAGCGGGGTCCTGAATGGATTCTGGAATGGGTGCGGCTCCCTGGCCATTGAAGGGCGCCAACTGATTCCAGTCAAACGCGGTGACAGAGAGGTCATGGGGGGATAGCCGTTGTCGCACCTGCCGTACCCCGCTCTGTCCTGCCGGGTCCCGGTCCAGAAACAAAAAGATTCGAGGAAACTGCACCCGGGCATGTATCCACACCAACCGCTCGATCTGTTCCGTGGAGATGGTGCTTCCCATCAACGCAACGACATTGCGGCAACCGGCTTCCACGAGCTTTGCCACATCGAAAAATCCTTCCGTCAGGACCAAACCGAACTTGTTTGCTTGACGCCAGGCCTCTTCATCCAGCAGGATTTGATCCTGGTTGTAGATCTCCCAGCCTTTGCGGAACGGATAACTCCAGTATTTTCCATGGGAGTCTTCTTGTTCTCGGCTAAGTGCCCGGCCGGCATGGGTAAGAATAACCGGCTGAAGGCCGTGGCCGTTTTCTCTCAGGCCACGAACCTGGAACACCAACCTGGAGTTGAGGGGCGAGGCTGTCTTTGCCCATGTCCGATGTGGCAGAAAGCCACATCCCAGGTAACGACAGGTGGCGGCCGATATGCCTCGACGGTGCAATTCCGGATGATCCGGACGTAGATAACGACGTAGATCGATCTCGATAGCGGGGTTGGCATTCTTCGAAGGACCCCGCTCAATTTTTCCCGTCTGCTCGTGCTGACTGAACATGGATTGGCTTTCCAGATGATTTACCGTGGAGACTCCTTCGGCCACCATCCACCGGGCCACCTCGAACATGGTCATTTCCCGGCCCTGCCGGCGCAACATCTCCCGGCAAAATTGCATGATGCCGCCGCCTTTGCCGCTGCTGAAGTCCTTGAAAATGTTCTCCGACAAGCTGAGGTGCATCGACGCCTTCTCCTCCTGCGTAAAAGGTGATCTAACCCAGATTTCATCGTCCCGGCGGCTTCGTTTGTGATCCACCTCCAAGGCAAAGACCTTTATCACCTCCAGCCAGTTCGCTTGTTGCCAGATCTGAGGCAGTTGCTCCCGGGGAATGGCTTTTGATTGAGGAGAAATGGGTTTTTCCGGGGAAGCCCCCCCGACGGCATGTCGATCCCAGAAAGCGGCATAGTCATCTCCCGATCGGATCAATGGATGGTCTTGGGTGAGCTCGGATAGTTCAGCGTCCCTTTCATGGGCCTCCTCTGCCATCCTCTCCACCATGCGCCGCACAGCTTTGGAACTCTTCAAGCCGTTTGCCTCCGCCAGTTCGGCCGCTTTCTCCACGTACCGGGCCGGGTAGTGCCGAACCAGATTGATCAGACCGTACATCCGGCGCTGGCCGGTACGACCTTCTTCGTTAAACCACTTTTCACACAGTGAGAATGTATGCGGGCCGACAATCTCAGCCTGGGCCAGCAATCTGTCCGTTTGCCGGGACGGATTGAAGATCCGCTCCCGTGGTTCCATAATCAAAGAACCCGGCCGCTTGCTCTTCGGATGGCGGCGGATCACCTCCATCCGGCGTGGTTCCATAATGGCGATCTCCTCGTCATAGATCCTTACCACCACCTCGCTATACAGCGGCGCGGGACTGGCCGCATAGTAACAATTGCCCACTTGTATCGTACCGTCATCATAAACCGTTCGGGTTTCCTGACGAAAATATGCAAACGGCGCCAGGGGCAATGGCGCCAGATAAGGTTTTTCTTCCTGGAACATCTCCTCTACCTGACGTTTGGCCCGGCCATGAATCCGCTGCGCGGCCCAGCGCTCCTCCCAATGCCTCAGCCAATCATTCTGAGCTTCGATATGGTCGAATTTCCGACCCTTCAAGCCAGTATTTTGAGTGTGTTTGACCCCATTTTCCACCGTCCCCTTTCGATTCGGATCGTTAACCCTCGCCGGGTCAGCCACAACGCCATAGTGCGACAACATCGCAGCATACAACACGTTGAGATCCGGATCATAAATGTCCGCCTTGATCACGCCTTCCTTGAGGTTATCGAGGGTAATATATTGCGGGCATCCCCCAAAATAGCGGAATGCTTCCTCATGCAGCCGACACCACGTTTCCTTGCTCGATTTCCATACCACTTTCCGGAAGGCCCGCCCGGAGTATTTCAACACCATGACAAACAGCCGAGGCCGACGGTGTTTTCCTCTTTCATCAAGCGTTGGCGCTCCTGTCCCATAGTCCACCTGGCCCTCCTCTCCAGGAAGAAATTCCAGCCGGTCATACTGATGGGGATCCTTTCTCCTAAGTCCCCGCACGAACCTCTTCACGCTGTTGTAACGGTGAGTGAATCCGAACAGCTCCACCAGATCCTGATAGATCGACATGGCGTTTCGCCCCAGCTTCAGTTGTTCCTCGATCCACTCCCGATGAGGTTCACAGCCGGAACGGGCTTGCTTCGGCAGCTTTTCCTCCAGAGCCGGTGGCCGGGGTGGGGGATTTTGGACGGGTTTATTCCAAGAGCCGGTGGCCACTCTTTCTCCGCTGGGGGAGTTTGAATGGTTATTCTCCCCAGGCAACGTCAGATTATACAATCGGCAATATCTTCGGATAGTTTTTCGATCAATCCCGGTCTTCCGGTTGATCTCTCGTTGACTGATTCCCTTTTCCAGTAAGGTTTCAACTGTCGTTTTCAAATTCGACTTCAAAACGTTCATCCTTTCTTCCCCCCATTCGTGAATTTGACAAATGGAAGGTTTTACGTTCTGTCGCCGTTTTCAGCAATTTTTACTGAGAAATCAGTCTTGCTGGGTGGGGGATTTTGAAGTGGCCACAGGTGGGGGATTTTGGGTGGCCATCAGGGATTCATGGGTTGCGGAAGGGACAAAAGCATGTCATAATCAAAAAAAATGGTTTATTCTTACCGGGCGGCGACACCCCCCCACGACCTTGGAATTCCTGAAAAGCACTGACATCAATAGGAATGGATACGAATTCGTATATTTCGGACAGTCTGAATATATCAGAAATTTTCAAAGGTTTTGCCAATGAACAGTCCGCGGATCTATTAAAAAATGGTCGTCGCATAGAACTTCCGGCCGGACGCATTCTGTTTCATCAGGGCGATCCGGCCATAAGTTGCTTTCTGGTGAATCGGGGACGTTTAAAGCTGACTAAACTTAATGAACAGGGCAAGGAAGTCATCCTCCGTTATATCGGCATCGGAGAAATGACTGCCGCAATCACTGTCCTCAAAGGCTGGGACTATCCGGTCACGGCGAAATCCATAGAAGAAACAGAAGTCACCGGTTGGGATAAACCGACGATGATCCAATTGATGCATCAATACCCGGATTTGGCAATCAATCTTCTGAGCATCGTTCTGGAGCGCGTCGTTGATGTGCAGGATCGCTACCTGGAAGTTTGCACCGAGCGTGTGGATCAGCGTATTGCCCGATCCCTGCTGCGGTTGATGCGGCGGGCCGGTTCCAAAACCCGGTCCGGAATTCAAATCGATATCCCCCTTAGCCGGCAAAATATCGCCGACTATTCCGGAACCACCTTATATACGGTGAGCCGTACGCTCAGCGCATGGGAAAAAATCGGCTGGATCAAGTCCAAACGCGAGCAAATTGTGGTCACCAATCCCCATGCCCTGGTTGAATTTTCTGAAACCGGCTGACCGACACCCCCTTTGATCCGCCCTACACCAAAAAACCACGCTGTTTGCGCCGGCGCAAAGATCTTGGAAAAAATGAGCTGTACTTTGATCTTAAAGATGAACCGGTGAGCCGGATTATCGAATTTAAGCAATCCTCCAATTCCAATGAAGGCGGGATATTTTGATTGAAGCGATGATGAAACCTATTTTTTTCACATTTTGTCTGGTCATGAGCGTCCTGTTCCTGTTTTCCGGGCTGAGTCGCGGACTGAGCCTTGAAGACGCCGTTGATCTGGCCCTGGTCAATAACCCGGATCTTCAAAAACAGCGGATGAACCAGTCGTTGAGTGAAAATGACCTGGCCGAAAAAAAATCTCAAAATTTTGGTCAATTCGGGTTTGTGGCATCCTACGGCCATTATAATCTGCCGCGAACGCTTGCGCCCTTGACCCCTGCTTCCATCCTTTCCGACCCTTATGCGGTGCCCACCACCCAGGATCTTTTCACCGCCGGCATCATGTATGAGGTGCCTCTTTTTACCGGATTTGCTCAACAACGTTCAGTCGAAATCGCCGTCATGCAGAAAGAGATGGCTGGGGTGGCCCTGAACCTGAGCGAAGAACAGTTGATCTACAATGTGAAAACCCTGTACGTGAACGCCCTTGCCCTGGAACGACAGAAAACGGCGCAGAATGCTTACGTCCACGCGTTGGCAACCCTTCTTGAGGATATCCGTTATGAGGTGAAACTGGGTAAAAAGGCCCGGGTCGATCAATTGAAAGCAGCGGCGGATCTTGAAAATGCCAGAGCTCAGGAGAGCCGGATCAAGACCAGCATCCTGATTGTCAAGGCAACACTTGCCGGGTTGTTGAATGTGACGGAACTGCCCCCTCTGGAAGCGGTTCCCGTCGACCGACGTCTCCCGGAAACCATTGAGCCGAGCGATGCCATTCCAGACCTGGACCGTTATCAGTATGCGGCAATGGAAGTGAAAAAGAACGCCAAGCTGGTGGAAAAAAGCAAAGCGGACTATTACCCTCAAGTGACTTTCAATGCGTTCTTTGGAGAGAACTTCGGCCCCAACGATTATTCCAACCGATACAGCGGCGACTGGAACAATCAGGAAACCTGGCAGGCGGTGGTCAACCTCAAATGGAATATCTTTGATTTCGGGGTGCGCAAATCCGCCGGTGAGAAAGCGCGGATTCGTAAACGGCAAAGTGAGATGGAAAAATTGAAGACCGCGCTGGATTTGAAAAAGTCCCTGGTTGAAGCAACGGCCAAAATCAGAACGGCTGTTGATGAATATCGGAGCGCAAAAGTGGAACAGGGCATGACCGGGGAAACCCAAACCATTGAGCAGGTGCGGTTTGATAACGGCGCCATCAACGTAAACGATCTGCTCTATGCCAGGGCCCGCAATCAGCAGGCCATAAGCCGTCTGATCAGTGCCGAATATGCCTGCCTGAGCGCGCAATTCTACCTGGATTATCTGCTGG
>JBBSAR010000252.1:0-6401 GCA_038252125.1 Desulfatiglandales bacterium | reverse complement strand
TAAAACGGCGCCTCAAGCAATACTTGATACATTGCCACGTCAGTGCAAAAAATGGAACCAGGAGCAATGGAATCTTGTGTATTCAATCGCTTGGCACAAAAGCGGAATGGCGAATTTTATGGGATCTTTCCAAAAGTTTAGTAACTTACACCAAACAGTAAACCCCGATGAAACCATTACTGGGCGTTCACAATGGAGTGTATTGTTGGATACGTTTCCTAAGTCCAAATTCGAAGACCAAGACACCTGCGACTGTCAAGTCGATACAAAAGATAGTACTGTCCACAATGGTTATGCCGTTCTTTTCGGCGGCAAGAAAGGTGTGTTTGCACTCGATAGTAGAGACTTACAAGAGCTGTGGCGGTTTTCTACGGAATCGACGGTGACCTCGGATATCGTTGCGGCTGGAGGTATTGTGTTCTTTGGTACGTATCATGGCAATCTACACGCCCTTGATCTTCATACGGGGCAAGAACTGTGGAGAAAATGCTATACGGAAAAAATTTGGACAACTTTGGCGGCAGATAACAATCTTTTGGTGTTTGGGAATAGTTCTTTAGGTTTAAAGGCAATCAATTCACGTTCCGGCGAGGAACTATGGACTTTCGATGTGGGAGTCGGAATCCGAATATCTAAGCCGGCGCTTCTGGATGGACTTATTTGCTTTGGAACTTCTGATGGAAAGCTGCGTGCAATAGAACGAGACACGGGACGCCTAAAATGGTGTTTCGACAAAAAGGATTGGCGCTGCTCAACGCCGAGTTTGTGTAGCCGAACAGCGTCCACACTACGTAGAGCCCAAGAACGGAATGCAGAAGATGTCGGCGATTCATGAGAGATATACCTTCGGTTCACCCCCACGTGCGTGGGGACAATATTCATTTACCGCAAGTAGTCACAACTTTGTCCAGGGACAATATAACTGTCTCAAGAGTAAAGGATGTACCACTTTCCAGTAATTCGTGACGAATGAAATTTGCAGTTACGGAGGCCACGTAAGAATTCACCTCCACCTGATGAAAGCTCAGGTTTCCTCCTTCGAGTCGGAGGGCTTCCGTTACAGCCCGCAAATCGGCTTTTTCCAGTAGTTCAGAGCGGTGAAAGAATGAGGACACTTTCTCTGCGGTCGCGAAGACCCCAAAGGTTCCCAGATCAAGAAAGCTTTGCAAACGAAACCCCTCCTCGATATCATCGGGGTTGATATATATGCCCAGCAGTTCCGAGCGAATCACCGATTTGATCGTGCTGTTGCCCGAACCCTTGGGACCAGCGAACATGCGCAGACGGGGTACTCTGCTCATGGTACGTGTCGCTTTTCACTTTTGCCTACAGGCACGGGAGGCTCAACGGTTTTCACCACCTACGAGTGCCATCTGGAAATACCTCGTAAATCACGCCATTCTCGCTCTCCAGCACGCTGTTGCCTGAGGCCAGGGTCTGCCAGTACGCTTGCGTCACTGCGGCTTCCGCGATTTCGGGGATGTGTTCTTCCAAGAAGTCGATGTTTTCGTCATGTTTTTTTCTTTCGCCGATGTCAGATTAGTCTAATGTTCCCGCTGGCCGGTTCCTGCGTCATACCTTGTTTGAGCAGATTGATCTTTCACCGATGGGCTTCCACCCAGGCGATTTCAGTGTAAACCTCTGAGGGTAACGCGACGCACCTCGTGACAGTGTAACTGATCTTTGGCCAATTCCGAAACGATCAACGCGATTGAGCGGTCCCTGGTTTCGTAATAGCCTCTCCCAATAAGCTTTTCAGTGATTTCCAACAGCCGAAAATGGCTCAGATTGACTCTCAGGCGCCTTTTCGTTGATGTTCATCGAGAGCCGGACAAGGGCCTTCAAGGAGCACCACCCCGAACATAGAGATGGGAACAGAAAATACTATCTGAAATTTATAGTTCTTTGTCAATTTTGTTAAAATGGGGTATCCCTCAAGTCGGCTGGACCAAGAAAGTCGCCCAGAATTGGTCTGAGTGCGTTTGAGAACGAATCTCACAGTCATTCCGTTCCCGGATATGAGGTACGGCAGTCCTTGGGTTAGACCAGCTATCTAATGGCTTTCCGAAGCTCTGAGACATGTGATAAATTCACAACGACATTGCATGTATGAGGACTTGCCCGTGAACATCCCAGAAGACTATATGGAAAGGAAGAAATGGATGTGGAGCATCCGGCAGGAGCACACGGAACATTTCTCTCTCTTCCATGCCGATGAGCAGCCCCTTCCGCCTATGGAAATATGGCATCCGGATATATACGAGATTTACAGGGCTGAACCTGATGAAAAGGGCAACTTTGATCCCCGTGTCATGCGACATCTGAAATGGTGGGAGAAGACCAAGGAATTCTTAAGACATCGATTCGAGCTGAAACTCACACCCGATTACTTCTTCAACTGCCTTGTCGCCAAATGCCGGGGCCGATTTTCAGAAGCCGTAGACGAGAAGGATGAGCGTCGATGGTATCTACGGGCGCTTCGGATGGGAGCGTTCATCTTCAATGGTAAGGTCGGTGTCGGCTTCAGCTGCCGATCCAAGAAGTGCCGACGAATTAGCTGTCCTCTGAATGTTCATAGAAGGAGAAAGGCTCGAAAGCGACTCAATCGAGTGGATTTGTTTCAGCTGATGCGGATATTTTACGGGAAAGAGAAAATGCTTCTTACCGAGGCGGTGAGAGAAGTATCCGCCGCATTCGGAATCCCCCTTCATGACTTCGGCTCACCTTACTATACAATCCCGAAGGAAGCCTTTGTACGACTTGTGAACAATTATAGAGAGGATGCTCCCAAGCTTATAAAAAACTTTCTGAATAGATGCACCGGTAAGCGGTCTCATCTGGTTTATTTTTTTCGTAAACCGCCGGCGGAGCTTTATCGGGATTACTTTTTCTTTCCTCAATCGCTTGTAGTAGAGAAGTCGTTGGAAAAAATCAGTCATCCGGCGGTTATTCTTTACCTTCACCTTTTCATAACAAAACTAGAGGCTGCTACAGCTAATGCCCCGTTCATTATTCAAACTCCGGCGGAAATCGAGGTGGACACCGAAGCCCGCAGCTACAAGGTCTCCCGGAGATCCGCCCAAAGGTACCTTGAGCATCTGAAATCAATTGGTTTACTCGAAAACAAAAATTCAGGAGAGAACTTATAAACAGATACTGGAAAAAGTCCTATTTTCCAGCTCATGAGTGCCCAAGAGAATCGAGTTTTTATAGTATCCGCTGATAAGTTCTCTCAGCGTACAGATTAGATTTAATAGTCTCAAAGCCGCCAGGCTGTCTGAGTTCCTTTCTTGGAGTATAGATTCTACTTGGAGTATAGATAACTAATTATCTGATTATGAAGAAGTATGGAGAGAGATAGAGGAGTAAAGTTCCTGCCCGGAAATTAGATTGTAGAGTTAAGTATTAAGGAGCATACGAATTCGTGGACCTGAAGAGCTTTTTGAACAGCATAGATAAAGATTTACTTGTAGGGTTGAGCATTCCGTTATGCGTTGCCGAAGAGGATTCAGTCTTTATCGGGTACTACAATCCTGCAACGGGGCCGGGTCACATCGTGCTTACTCGAAATAAATTAAAATCCGCCTCCGAGGTACTTTACACAGGCAAATACTTCCCCATAGCTGTTCACGGATTGAAGAGAATCCGAGAAGCTTATGAACTCCCGGATCTGGAACTGGAGCATGAAAAGATTTGGGACACTCGGCTTATGGGCCATTTGCTTGATCCGGGTCGGGACGATGACCACGGCTACCAATTGAGTGCTCTTGTTCGAGAATATCTCAAACAGGATTATCCGTATATAGGGGAGGATCTATTCGCACAGGATTATCCGGAGTTTCTCTTCCGGGGCCTCGAAAAGGATGCAGAGCTTATTTTCCATGTAGCCGAAGTTCTTAAGGGGACGATGGACACGGATTTACTCCGCCTTTATCACGAAGTTGAGTTGCCCGTTTCCTCGGTTCTGGTGAATATGCACCTCGACGGGATAGCTGTCGATCAGGTTGCGTGTACGAAATATCTCGAAGCCGCCGTCCGTGAACTTCAGGACTTGGAATCAGGATTTAATTTCAGGTCCCGTAATCTCTTCTCCGGTAAAGATACTTACTGGTTTCTCCATAACAGGGGAATAGAATTCCCGGAAGATATGGGCGGAGGTTTTCGTATAGATGATGAGGATCTGAAAGAATTGGCAGGACAACATGATGTTGCACTTGCTGCACAGATCCTGCAATGGCGCAAACTCAAGCGGGATGTTCGATTTCTTGAGATGGGAGCCGGGTCCGAGCGAGTGCATCCGGTGTGGCGTATGACACGTACCTCTACGGGTCGTATAGTTGCTTCAGATCCTCCTATACAAAATATCGACAAGAAGAAATACCGTCCTCTTCTCATCGCCTCGCCCGGCCATATATTGGTAAAAGCCGACTGGAAGACCTGTCAAGCGAGGATTCTGGCCCATTTAAGTCAAGATCCTGAGTTGATACGCCTATTTACGGACGGAGAAGATATTCACACGCGCACAGCCCGGATGCTTGGTTTGGGTAGCCGTGATGAAGCCAAACCCATCAACTTCGGAATCATTTTTGGGCAAGGGTCCCGGGCTTTGGCCCGAGAAATCAGCTCATCCTGGAACGATCAGGGAAAGCCGGGGCGAGTAGATGAAGGTCAGGCGCAGACGTACATCGATACCTTCTTTGCCACGTACAAGCGGGTTCTCCCCTATTTCGATGAGGAGTACAGAAGGCTCACAGGTACGAAAGTCCCGGAGCGGGTACTTACGAATCCGCTTACCGGCCGCATCCGCAGATTTCCTGGAAAGAAGAGCCGTAAGCTGATGCGTGAGATGAAGGCCACGCTGCTGCAGCAGGTCGAGTCTCACCTTCTGAAAATATCGCTCATCCGACTCAGCAACCAGTTTCAGCAAAGAGGTTTAGATGCCGAGATAGTGGCATGCATTCACGACTCTATATGGGTGGACTCTCCCGCTAATAAACAGGGACAAGTCCGTGAGATAATGGAAAGCATCATGACGACAGTGGTCAATTTATCAGAGCCTCCGCAAGTTGATTTCGAGTGATACCAATTCGCTTTTAAGTAGCCGTGATTCGTGAAGCTATTTTGTGAAAAGCGGGTTTGTCTAACATCTTTCTGAGAATCTGTAATTTCGCCGAAACGCGTATCTCTCGTTGAGAAATGCGTGTTTCGGTAATTTTGAAAATTCTTGGAGAGGGATTTGGGGAGAATCCTTCTTACAAGAATGTTCTCCCCAAATCTTACTTCTTTTATAGCGAAGTGGTATAAGACGCCGGAGGATGGGCTTTTGGAAACCATTCAGAATGAAGACTCGATCCGGAAACGGCGCTTGGTTGCCGGGCCGGGAGATAGGGATCACGACCGAACGGAATCATCGCTCAGCGCTTATGGTCCGACGATGGTTACCAGCGGTCTTGATCCCCTTGAAACGTTGTTTTCTTTGTGACGATAAACCGATCACGGATTCTCGTCGGCCTGTGATCACACCTTGGCCTCAGAGGCGCCCTTTGGTCGAGTTAGTACTTTACGTGGTCCGGCCGCGCTATAAAATCCTTGGTTAATTGTACGGCCTCTTTCGCCATGACTTGGATTTCGGGAACCTTGCGCTTATCGAAAGACTTCTTGAACTCCTCGAACTGAAACTCGTCCTGGAAATCCATTGCGGTGGCGTCTTTAACGGAGAAGCCAAAAAAGATGCGGCTGATTTTCGCCCAATAGGAAGCGCTGAGGCACATAGGACAGGGCTCGCCGGCGGTATACAGATCACACCCTTCGAGGCTGAACGTTTTGGCCTTTTTGCAGGCGTCCCGAATGGCCATCACTTCGCCGTGCGCTGTGGGATCGTTGTCGGCGACCACGCGATTGAAGGCCTCGCCAATGATGGCCCCATCTTTGACGATGACGGCGGCAAACGGCCCTCCGGCGCCTGATTCCATGCCTTTGCGGGCAAGATCGAGCGCCCGTCCCATGAATTTTTTGGCCTCTTCTTCATTGAAAGCGGGTCCGACCGTTTTCGGCTGATCCGCCCAAGCCGGTCGCAAGACTCCAAGTCCTACGGCTCCGGCCAGAGATAAACCCACAGCCTGCTTCAGCCAGAGACGTCGGGTGGAATCGTGTTTCCACTGTTGGTTGTCTCCGGAGACCCCTTGTTCATTTTGTCCGTGCATGGCTTTCCTCCACCTTGGGTAAGTAATTGCTCAGAGAGCCGGCGACTCAGTCCGACATATTTTTCGCCCCTGAGGTTGATTGGAACTCCGTGGCCGTAGCGTGGTTCTTGTCTCAATTGGCCTGGAGTTTCGCCGGTTTGTGGCCGGACGCGGTAAATCTCCACCAAATTTTAGCAAATGAATGCTTATCCGGGATTT
>JBBSAR010000251.1:0-6415 GCA_038252125.1 Desulfatiglandales bacterium | reverse complement strand
GTCAAGCAGCATCAACGCTTCGCCGGGACGGAAATGAAGGGTAGTTCCCTTTTCATCCGTGATGGCGAGCATCCGATCGGTCAGATTGATGGTGAACTTCTCCCTGAACTTTTCCACGAACGCGGGCCTCGCAAAACGTCGGTATTATCGAGTCGTCGAGTGAAAAATTAGACTGCTCTTGTTCACACCGCAGCCGATAAAGCGATAAAGCAGAAAGACTTCTGAGGGAGGATATTTTTATCCAATCCCAGGATTTTCGGGTAGTTTACTCAAAACTTATATGGAAATAGCGCTTTTCTGTCAATGGAAAATTTAGCATCGCAGCAATTGCACCTGTTTTGTCAACTCATAAATACTATTTGGTTAGCAATAGGCCATCCTGGAAGTATGAAAAACTGAAATTCTGTGGGACAAAACCTGTCTGTTGTACATGGAGGACTCCGTTGCTGGTATCGGGAAGCAGAGACCTTTGGACTGTTTCCATGGTTCCAAAACGATATATTGGTCCCGTGAGAAGTGTTTTAAGGGGGAGGAAAGAAAAGGGACTTGTGATTGCATTCCTGCCGGTGTTCTTGAATAAGATACGTAAAATTTCATGACGGGTGTTGTATTCGTTCCCATTTTGTGCTTTTGTATATTATTCGAAAGTCCGGAATGGTTTATCTCAAGCCACAATTCATCAACAGGATATTGGAATAGAATACTCAAAAACCAAAAAGAATTTCGAGCAACGGAATGTAGCAAAATAGGGAGGAATGAGCCATATGTCCGGAAAAAATGATTCAGTTGACCGTGAATGTGTTGCTTTTAGAACGTGCCCCTTGTGCGAGGCCACCTGCGGGTTAAAGATTACTCTGGAGAACGAAAAGGTTGTCCGCGTTCAGGGAGATGAAGAGGATGTCTTTAGCCATGGATATCTTTGTCCCAAAGGCGCGGCCCTGGGGAAACTTCACGATGATCCCGACCGTCTGACCAGGCCTCTCATCCGGAATGGAGATGTATGGTTGGAGGTCTCCTGGGAGGAGGCCTTCAGGGCGGTGGAAGAAGGACTTCAGTCCATCCTGGAAAAGTACGGGCGTGATGCGGTGGCTGTATTTTTGGGCAACCCCAATGTCCATACGCTTGCAGGCGCCATGGCCGTCCGACCATTTCTAAAGGGTCTCGGCAGCAAGAACCTCTATTCCGCAAGCTCCGTGGATCAGATTCCCAAACATGTTTCCAGCGGTTTCCTCTTTGGAGGGCCTTCTTTGATTCCTGTTCCCGATCTTGATCGCACCGATTACCTTCTGATCCTTGGGGCGAATCCCATGGTGTCCAACGGCAGTCTCTGTACGGCCCCCGACTTTCCGGGAAGACTGAAAGCCATCAGGGACAGGGGCGGGAAAGTGGTGGTGGTGGACCCCTGCCGTACCCGTACGGCCTCGGCAGCCAGTGAACACCTTTTTATCAGACCTGGAACAGATCCTTTCCTGCTCCTGGGAATCGTCCATACTCTATTCAAAGAAGATCTGGTTGCCCTCGGGCCGTTGGAGGAGCATGTAAACGGCTTAAACGAAGTGGAACAACTCGCGGATCCTTTTTCGCCGGATATCGTAGCCCCCGTGTGCGGAATTTCCTCCGACAGCGTTGTACGCCTGGCCCGGGAACTGGCTCTGGCCCCGACAGCCGTGGTATATGGCCGCATGGGGACGAGCACCGTGGAATTCGGGACACTGGCAAGCTGGCTGGTGGATGTGGTGAACGTGCTTACAGGAAATCTTGACAGGCCCGGCGGCGCCATGTTCCCAATCCCCGCCCACGTGGCCGTCAGGAAAGCGTCCGGGGAAAAACCTTTTCAGACGGGACGATGGGCCAGCCGTGTGAAAGGCCTTCCCGAAGTAATAGGAGAATTGCCGGTAGTTACCCTGGCGGATGAAATTGAAACACCGGGAGAAGGCCAGGTGCGCGCCCTGGTGACCGTGGCGGGAAACCCGGTGCTATCCACCCCCAACGGCCAACGGCTGGACCGGGGACTGGCCTCCCTTGATTTCATGGTCTGCGTGGATTTTTACAGAAATGAAACCACCCGACATGCCCACGTGATTCTTCCACCCGCATCGCCCCTGGCCCAGGGACACTATGATGCCTTTTTTTACGGACTTTCGGTCCGAAACGTAGCCCATTACTCCCCGCCGGTGTTTCCATTGGAAAACGGGGCAATGGATAAATGGCGCATCCTTTATCATCTGGCCATGATCGTGGGTGGACGGAAGGCAGAGGCTGATATAAAAACGCTGGATGAATTTATCATCGGCCAAATGGTAGAGGGGGAGATCCGAAAGGAAAATCCGTCCCTCGCCGGTCTTGGGAAAAAAGATATTCTTAAATCTCTTCAACAGAATGAGGGTCCGGAACGGATGCTCGATTTTTTCCTTCGCACCGGTCCCTATGGAGACGGTTTCGGCAGGAGCCCCGGAGGGCTTTCCCTTAAGAAATTAAAAGAAAATCCGCACGGAATTGATCTTGGGCCTTTAAAACCCCGGATTCCTGAAAACCTTCGAACAGCTTCAAACAAAATAGAACTGGCCCCGGAACCTATCGTAGGGGATCTTCCCCGGCTGCAGGAAAGATTGCATCAGGAATCCGACGAAGCCCTGATTCTTATCGGCCGCAGGAATCTTCGCAGCAACAATTCCTGGATGCACAACCTGGAAATCCTTGTGAAGGGAAAGGAGCGGTGTACGCTTAAGATCCATCCTGAGGACGCATCCAGACTCGGGTTAAAAACCGGTGAAAAGGCATGTGTTTCCTCTCAAACAGGCGCTATTGAGGTTCCGGTGGAGATAACCGAAGAGATCATGCCTGGAGTGGTGAGCCTGCCGCACGGTTGGGGACACGGGCTTCCGGGAACCGCACTGTCCGTGGCCAATCGTTATTCAGGCATCAACAGCAATCTCCTGGCGGATGAAAACAGAATCGATCCCCTTTCGGGAAATGCCGTTCTCAACGGGATTCCGGTGGCGGTAACGCCTGTCTGATATAGCGGCAGGAGGAACTTCCCGTCTGAGGTCATACAGGTCACGGTGCATTTGAATATCTAAAGGGATTTCCGGAAAGTCTTTTTTCGGGGACATCGATCCCTTTATTCTGGGCGGTCGTTTTGCCGGGATCCTTCCCCGGTTCAGCAAAACTGAGATCACCAACATGCACGCCGGCGTCACTTTTGCCAGTCCTTTCGTGCTCCACTGATACCGTAATGAACTTTCCTCTCATCGGTGTTGTCATGGCAAACAAATGGAAAACGAGAGGCACAGGCCAGGATGAATAATTGATCCGTCAGTCTTGCATGACTCTTGCCGATTTGTACGGAAGGATAATGCACGGTTCGAACCTGGCAATGGTTCGATGTTGTGAGGGAATAGAAGCCCTCGCGGGTAAAGTTTAGTCAACCGCTCGGCCCAGTCGACACTGTTATTAGATATAATACCGACCGCGTCGCCCATTTTAAGTCCGATGGATGATAACCCCCCTCTGAGGTTATCAATGCGACGGCCCATTTCGCGGTATGTAACCCATTCATATTCGCCTTCTTTATTTTTAGTTCCAAGACAGGTTTTGTCAGGGAAATTTTTTATGCTGCTCTCAAAGAGTTCAACAAGGTTACTTGGTTTCGTTAGATTGTACTTTTCAAACATAGTCTACTCCTTGCAATCAGCTTTTTTTGCAGGAAATTCCGTTGCGCCATATAAGAAAGTCCGCATCATATGGTCATAGTCTATCAGTGACGCGACCGCAAGATATAGGGCCGATCAGATTCTGGCTTAACTGGTCCCGTAAGAAGTTTTCGAGCGTGAATCCGGCATGTGATCGGGGCCAAGTTCATGCAAGGTTACCAAATCAATCATGCGCTATTTTCGTGTAAAATCAAACTATAGAATGTACCCAATCTCAAACTTACTGGTTTAGCCAAGAACCTTTTTTAAAACAGTCTCAAGATCGACCTTCTGGTAAGGTTTGGGCATGGCTCCTTGAAAACCGTATTCCTTGAAATTGGTAATGATCGGGTCATTGAAATAGCCGCTCGATACGATGGCCTTTACATCGGGATCAATCTTAATGAGTTCTTTGATGGCCTGATCACCTCCCATTCCACCCTTAATGGTGAGATCCAGGATGACTGCATCAAAGGGCTCTCCTGAATCCATTTGCTCTTTGTATTTTAGCGTGGCCTCCACCCCGTCCTTTACGGTCTCCACTTCATACCCCAACCGCTCCAACATCTTTTGAGCAAGATTTCTCAGGCTTTCCTCATCGTCCATGAACAGGATTCTTTTGATTGTTGTTTGCACACTACTGGTTGAAAGCCCGATATCGTCACTCTTCTGTTTTGCACTTTCCTCTTCTCTTTTTTCCTCTGCGGCCGGAAGATAGATGGTTACGGTCGTTCCCAAACCGGTTTTGGAATGTACCACGATACGACCACCATGTTTTTGAACTATCGCATAAGCAGAGGCCAGACCCAGGCCCATTCCTTTTTGAACCCCTCTGTCTTTAGTAGAAAAATAGGGATCAAAGATTCTATCCAGGTGCTCTTCAGGAATCCCTCTCCCTTCATCTTTGATGGAAATTCTCACATACTTCCCTTCCTTAAAAGGCACCTCAGAACTCTCATTTTTGTTCTCGATGAACTGGTTTTCCGCCTGAATGGTAATGCACCCGCCCTGGGGCATGGCCTCAACGGCATTCATAAGCAGATTGCTTATGGAGTGTCCCATCTGTTTTGGATCGTATAGAACTGGCCAGAGATCATTCTGGATGGAAAAGGTATATTCGATGCCGTCACGCGCCTGGACCCGTTCCGGGATCTCCCTTAGCAAGTTCCCGATGGAACCTAGCCCTTTAATAGGATGCCCTCCCTGGGAGAGGGTAAAAAATTGATGGGTCAAATCCCTTGCTTTGAGCGATGCCTGTTCAGCCTCATGGAGGAGTTCTGCCATGACCGAATGGGGTGCCGTTTCCTCCCGGGCCATGGAGATGTTCCCTATGATAGCTGCGAGGAGGTTGTTGTAATCATGGGCAATGCCGCCTGCCAGGGTGCCAACGAGCTCCATTTTATGAGCCTGTTGAAGTAGGGCTTCAAGTCTCTTTCTTTCGGAAATGTCCCGATGGATCACGATACTGACCAAATGGTTCCCAAATCGGTCATTTAAAATAGCGGTCCTCAGCTGGATATCTAACAGCCGGCCATCTTTTGTTTTCCTCTTGGTTTCAAAAAACACCTTCTCCCCAGCAAGAGTCCGTTGCCATGCCTCTTTTGTGTTTTCTACCTCCTCGGGAGGAACGAAATCTATTTCTCTATTGATCAACTCATTCTTGCTCCACCCATAGGTCCTTTCAAATGCTTCATTGATATAGGTGATCTTGTGTTGGGAGTTGTAGGCGACCACCGGGTCTGGGATAGTTTCGAGGATGGTTCGGTATTTTTCCTCACTCTCCCGCAGCGCCTCCTCTGCCTGCTTGCGATCGGTGATGTCGGTACCAACGCCTACAAAGTATTTTTTACCGTTCATAACCAACTTGCTCCCGGTAAAATGCATCATAAGCTTTTCGCCGTTCTTGATTCGCATTGGAGCTTCTACTTGCCCATAACCTTTTGCAAATACATCGTTAATTGCCGACTCTACTCGAAGGATATCAGCCTTGTCATCATACCAGCTTAATGGATTCAGATGAGATAATTCTTCTGCTGAATAACCAGTCATTTCTTCGTGTCTTTTGTTATGCCTGATGTGATTCCCTTGATCGTCATAGACATAGAGCATTCCGGGAATACTTTCAATTATTGCCTCGGATAAATTCTTCTCATTAACAAGTGCCTCCTCTGCCTGCTTGCGCTCGGTGATGTCTGTAAGCACCCCCTGCAATCCTGTAACCCGGCCGTTGCTATAAATTGGACTGCTTGAGGTTCTTACCCAGCGAAATTCATTGCTTTTTGATCTTATCCGATATTCGGTTGGTTTTAATTTATTGTGGAGTACATCCATGAAGGCCTCAGATACCATGGCCTGATCGTCAATATGAAGAAGCTCCCCAAATGGGCGTCCGATTAGCTCATCATCGGTGTAGCCTATAATGGATTCTACCGATGGGCTGACGTAAGTAATTTTCCCTTCATTGCTAACGGAGTAAACTACATCGTTGAGGTTTTCTACAAGTTCGCGGTATTTGTTTTCGCTTTCTCTTAGTCTATCGAGCAAAACATTGTTTTCAATAATACCTTGATTAAGTTTGAGGTTTTTATACCCCAGATCAATACCGTTCGGCACGATAATTGCTTACGTCTTTTTTACTTATATTGGGCTATGTTTACCGCAAAATTTGTATCAAAGATTCTTGATAACGATTTTTTTAGCACTGTTAACCAATGAATGCCTAT
>JBBSAR010000250.1:0-6487 GCA_038252125.1 Desulfatiglandales bacterium | reverse complement strand
TTTCAGGGAGTTGTACGGTTGGAAAGGGCGTTCTTATCGGTGGACAGGTGGGAATTAGCGACCATGTGAATATTGGGGATGGCGTGATGATCGGTTCCCAGTCTGGAATCCCCAAGTCGATTCCGGCAGGTCAGGTGGTTTCCGGATCACCGATGCTTCCCCATCGGGTGTGGCTGCGTTCCACGAGCCTTACGGGAAGACTTCCCGAGCTGAATGACCGCCTGAGAGCCTTGGAGAAAAAAATGAAAACCCTGGAAAAAGTTCTGGAGAAGGAGTTGCCTGCCTGATGGAACTTCCATTGACGTATCAAGATATCATAAAGATTCTGCCGCACAGATACCCTTTTCTGCTGGTGGACAGAATCATTGAAATGGAGATCGGAAAAAGGGTGGTCGGCATCAAGAATGTTACGGCCAACGAACCTTTTTTTGTGGGACATTATCCGGGAAATCCTATTATGCCGGGAGTCCTTGTTATTGAGGCCATGGCTCAGACCGGCGGCATCCTGGCCATTGTGTCCGCTTCCGGCGGAGATGAAGAGAAGTATCCGGATGCGGTATACTTCGCCTCCATTGATAAGGTCAAGTTCAGGCGGCCTGTGGTTCCGGGAGATCAACTCCGTTTTGAGCTGGCGCCGCTTCGAACCGGCTCGCGGGTATGGAAATTGGTGGGAAAGGCCTTTGTCGAAAACGAACTTGCGGCGGAAGCCGAGCTGGTCGCCACAATCCGGGCCAAGGCTTGATGATTGAGTTGAGGAAGGTTATGGAAATTCATCCTACGGCGGTGATCAGTTCGAAGGCTGAACTTGGCTCCGGGGTCAAGATCGGCCCCTATAGCAGTGTGGGAACAGGCGTAAAAATCGGCAACGATACGGAAATTGCGGCCCATGTAGTCATTGACGATGATACGGAGATTGGAGAAAGGAATAAGATTTATGCCTTTGCATCTATTGGTTCTCCTCCCCAGGATATTGGATATAAGGGAGAACAAACGCGTCTGATCATGGGAAGTGACAATCTTGTTCGTGAATATGTCACCTTGAATCGCGCTACAACAAAAGAAGAGTGGCGGACGGTGATTGGAAACCACTGTTATTTTATGGCCTATTCGCATGTGGCCCACGACTGCCGTATTTCCGATCATGTTATTTTGACCAATGGAGCAACCCTGGGCGGGCATGTGAAGGTTGGTGAGTATGCCATCCTGGGGGCGTTTTTGGCGGTGCAGCAGTTTGTGCGCGTTGGCGCCCATGCCTTTATCGGCGCTATGACGGGGATTGACCGGGATGTCCCTCCATTCATGATTTCGGGGGGCGGCAGGGCCAAGTTGTATGGCGTGAATCAGAAAGGTCTGGCTCGAAGAGGGTTTTCCCGCGAGACCATCGATATCCTGAAAAAGGCCTACAGTATTCTCTGGAGGAAGAACAAGAGTTTTAAAAATGGCATTCCTCAGGCAAAGAAAGAGCTTGATTTGATTCCGGAGTTGCAGTTGCTGCTCGATTTTATTGAAAGCTCCGAGAGAGGCGTATTAAGGTAGTGACAGGCAAACCAACCATAGGCATTATTGCGGGTGGGGGCCAGTTTCCGATGATGGTGGCGGACGCTGCGAAGGCACGGGGACTGCGTACGGTGGCAGTTGCTCACCATGGTGAGACGGAACCGGTTTTATCGGAGAAGGTCAATAAGATTGTTTGGATAAAGCTTGGGCAGCTGGGGCATCTCATCAAGGCATTCAGGACGGAGGGCGTCAAGAATGCCATTATGGCCGGAAGCATTACCAAAAAGCGGATGTTTGAGAACCTGAGGCCCGATCTTAAAGGACTTGCGATAATGACGAAGCTGGCTGTTTTTCATGATGATGACATCCTGCGGGCTGTTGCCGATGAACTGGCCGGTGAAGGGATTGAGATCGTGAGCTCTACGGCCTACCTGCCCGAGTTGTTAGCGGAAGAGGGTTGTTTTACCAAAAGAAAGCCGGGCAGGGAGGAGATGGAAGACATCCTTTTCGGGTGGAAGGTGGCCAAAGAGTTGGGGCGAATGGACATCGGTCAAAGCGTTGTGGTGAGACAGAAAACGGTTCTCGCCGTTGAGGCTATCGACGGCACCGATGCAACCATCCGCAGGGGTGGAAAAATCGCAAAAGAGAAGGCTGTGGTGGTGAAGGTCAGCAAACCCAATCAGGATCTGAGGTTCGATGTGCCATCTGTTGGCCTTGAAACCATCGAGATCATGGGGGAAGTAAAGGCTTCGGTGTTGGCTTTGGAGGCGGGGCGTACGTTGATTTTCGACAGGGAAAAGATGCTGGAAAAAGCAAACGAAAAGAAGATTGCCGTCATCGCTCTGGGGCCCGAAAGCGTCAAAATAGAAATGGAGCAAAAACCATAGTGAATGCAGAGAGACTGAGAGTGGCCGTGATCGGCGTGGGGCACCTTGGAGAGTTCCACGTTCAAAAATACAAGGCCATCCCGGGGGTTGAACTGGTCGGGGTCGTTGACGTAAACAGGGAAAGAGCGAGAGAAATAGGCGAACGTTACCATGTGACGCCTTTTTCCGATCACCAGGATATTCTTGATCGCGTGGATGCCGTAAGTCTGGCGGTGACAACGGAAATGCATTTTCATGTAGCCAAGGATATCCTTTCAAAGGGTATCCATATGCTGATTGAAAAACCGATCACTTATGATCTTCATGATGCAGACGCCCTGATAGATATGGCAAAGAAGCAAGATCTGGTTTTTCAGGTCGGTTTGGTCGAAAGATTTAATCCAGCCATTGTACAGATGGAAAGACTATTGAACAAACCTGTTTTTATTGAAGCCCATCGCATGAATCTCTTTGCGAAAAGAGGTCTTGATGTGGATGTGGTTCTTGATTTGATGATCCACGATCTGGATATCATCCTGCATATCGTCCCTTCAGAAGTTTCAGAGGTCCATGCCACGGGGATGGCTGTCATTACGGATAAAACCGATATCGCCAGCGTGAGGCTTGTATTTGAAGACGGTACGGCCGCCAATTTGACCGCAAGCCGTGTATCCGGAAAAATGCTTCGTAAAATAAGGGTGTTCCAACCGGATGCCTACATATCCGCGGATTGTGGAAAGCGGCAGGTTACGGTAATTGGTCTGGACGATGAGGCAAAAGACGAAGACGGGTTTCCCGCGGTAACCACCAAAAAGACCAAATATGAAGGCATCGATCCACTGGCTGATGAGATCAATGCCTTTGTCCGTGCCGTTCAGAACGGCACCGAGGCCGTGGTGACAGGAGAAGACGGACGAAACGCATTGAAGATCGCCCTCAATATCATCGACCAGATTGACAGGGGATCCAAGAGATTTGAGTCTATTCAGACGCATCGCTAAATCTATCCATCTTGGACCCGTCCGTGTGCCGAAATGCGCAGGCCGATCCCGACCTCATTGCGATCCTGACGAAATCAAACCCCAACAAACCATTTCAAATTTTCAGTGTTCCTTAATGGATACCTCAATATATGCAGAGAAACCAGGGAGGCGGGTGGTGATTGTGGCCGGCGAGGCCTCTGCTGATCACCACGGGGCCGCGCTGGTAGAAATGCTCAAACAATTGCTGCCTGAAACCCGGTTTTGCGGTATAGGCGGGAAGGAGCTGGAAAAGGCCGGCGTCCATATTCTCTTTCATTCTTCAGAAATGGCGGTGGTAGGTCTTACAGAGGCGCTTGTTCGGATTAAGACCATTTTGAAGGCGGCAAGGCGGATAAAAGAAATACTCCGGGAAAAAAGACCGGATCTTTTGATTCTACTGGATTATCCGGAATTTAATTTGTACCTCGCCAAATTCGCAAAACGGCTGAATGTTCCTGTGTTATATTATATCAGCCCTCAGGTGTGGGCCTGGAGAAAAGGCAGGGTGAGGAAAATCGCCAGGCGTATTACACGCATGGCGGTCATTTTGCCCTTTGAAAAGGATTTTTACCGAAAACGGGGCGTCCGGGTGGACTATGTTGGGCATCCACTGATGGATCGATGCAGGGAGGCCACGTATCATGAACGAGACAGTCAAGAGATGCCGACATTCGGCCCTGACGGTGGTCCGGTCATAGGCCTGTTGCCCGGCAGCAGAAAGGAAGAAATCAGAAATCTGCTTCCGGAAATGCTTAAAGCGGTGGAAATCCTGAAAGGGGATTATCCCCGCATAAAATGTCTTTTGCCCCTTGCCGATACGATTTCTCGGGATTTCATTCGTCCATTTTTGGACCGCGCAGCGGTGGACATCCAGATCCGGGAGGGCGACATCCATGGGACATTGGGTCGCTGTGATCTGGCCATAGTGACTTCGGGCACCGCAACTCTGGATACGGCCATTATGGCTGTCCCCATGGTCGTGGTGTATAGGGTATCCCGCTTTTCCTATCTGGCTGGAAAGGCCCTTATAAGGGTTCCTTTTATCAGTCTGGTGAATCTGGTTGCAGGAAAGAGAGTGGTCTGTGAGTTGATTCAGGACAGCGTGAATGTGGACACGCTTGCCTATGAGGCGGGGATCTTGCTCAAAAACAGGGCTCTCAGGGAACGGATGAAGGGGGACCTCATGGAAGTGCGAAGGCTTCTGGGAGGGGGAGGCGCCTCGAAGAAGACGGCCGGGATCGCGGTGGAGATGATGAGGGGAAGGTAATCCGATATGTATAGAACAATTCTTGTGGTGGATGACGAGAAAAGTATCCTACAATCTCTCGAAGGGATTCTAACGGATGAAGGATTTCACGTTATTACCGCGGAGAGTGGGACCGCGGCTTTAGACAGAGTGGAAGAAACCATGCCCGACGTTGTTTTGTTGGATATATGGATGCCGGCCCCGGATGGAATGGCGACCCTGGAAAAGTTGAAATCCCTCTATCCACGCTTGCAGGTGGTTATGATGTCGGGCCACGGAAATATAGAAACCGCGGTGAAGGCAACCAAAATGGGGGCGTATGACTTTATTGAAAAACCGCTTTCCCTGGATAAACTCCTTCTTGCGGTAAACAATGCTCTCGAACACAATCGGCTTGAAGAAGCGATTGATCTTCTCAAGGAAAAAGATAAGAACAAATACCAAATTATCGGTAACAGTCCTGCCATCGCCGATCTGAAAGAACAGATCCGTATCGTGTCCCCAACCAATGCATGGATTCTGATTTCAGGGGACAACGGCACAGGAAAAGAGCTTGTGGCCCACACCATCCACCGGCTGAGCAAACGTAGCCAAAAACCGATGGTTGAAGTGAACTGCGCCGCGATCCCAGATGATCTCATTGAAAGCGAATTGTTCGGACATGAAAAAGGGGCTTTCACAGGGGCTTCGACCATGAGAAAGGGCAAGTTTGACATGGCCCATGAGGGGACGCTTTTTCTTGATGAGATCGGGGATATGAGCCTCAAGGCTCAGTCTAAAACACTCAGAATACTTCAGGAGCAACGATTTGAAAGGGTCGGGGGCATCCATACCATTAAGGTGGATGTGCGTGTCATTGCTGCTACCAACAAGGATCTTGAACAGGAGATAGGAAGAGGAAAGTTCAGGGAGGATCTCTATTTCAGATTGAATGTAATTCCGATGCGGATTCCACTCTTAAGGGAGCGAAAAGAAGATATCCCCGACCTTGTGGACGAATTTATCCGTGAATTTTCACTGAATACGAATATCGAGGCGAAAAAAATGTCCGACGAAGCGCTGGATATCCTTTGTAATTATGAGTGGCCTGGAAATGTGAGAGAGTTAAGAAATCTGATCGAAAGGCTTATGATTATGGTTCCCGGCAGGATCATTCAGACGGCGGATGTCCCTGAGCCCTACAACAGAGTGTCGTCCGGCAGTGTCGGTTTTGAGCATGCCTTTACATCCGGTTCCCTCAAAGATGCCAGGGGTGAATTTGAGAAGGCGTTTATTGAGGCGAAGCTGAAGGAATTTGACGGCAACATTTCCCAGACCGCGGAGGCAATCGGTATCGAGAGAAGCAACCTTCACAAGAAAATAAAGATATACCAACTGGAAGGATTCAAATAAACCGGAATGTTAGTCGATGGGTAGCACTATTTCTCCCTGCCCTCGTACTTTTTCATCAGACTCGCCTGAATAAACACAGGCCCGCTGAAGAAAAAGAGCCAGCAGTGCGCCCAGAACCCCCGCGCCCAAGGCAACAATCAAGATCAGCCAGTCCGGACGACCCTGAAGAAAACGACTCGCAATGTCCATTCCCAGCACGAACCCTATTGCGCCTACAAATACCCAGAAAAGCTTTCTTCCGAGAATCAATAGGGCTGCGCCCACGAATGTTTGCAATGGAATCATTCTCTATTCTCCGGCACCGGTTGCGCTTCATGTTACTCCTTACGGAAGCGACATGAGAAAGGTCCTGAGATTCACCTTCTTGTTTCTTAAATCCAACTTGTCTCTGAGGCTGTGCCGATGAAATTCAACGGCCCTTACGGTAGTTTCTATGAGTTTGGCTATCTGTTTGGTGTTCTTGC
>JBBSAR010000249.1:0-6494 GCA_038252125.1 Desulfatiglandales bacterium | reverse complement strand
GTAGGTATCCAGACCCATCAGGGCTGCCTTTTCCTTATCCACACGGAGCCGGATTTCGGGTTTTCCTTTCACGAAATTGTCTTTGAGGTCCACCAGGCCGGAAACATCCTTGATTTCCTTCCTGATTTTCGCCGCCAGTTCTCCGAGGACTTGGATATCCTTTCCCGAAATTTCCAGGTTCACCGGGGCGCCGGTGGGAGGGCCTTCTTTTTCTTTTTCCACCTGGACTTCAGCGCCCTTGATGGTCGACAGGGTCTCTTTTCTGATTTTTTCCACTATCAGAGAGGTGGGTGTGGAGCGGTCATGGAAATCCCTGAAATCGAGCGCCACCCGGTTGATATGGGTCCCCGTGCCCCCTTGGGAAAAGGGATCCCCCCCTTCCGAACCGATATTGCTGATCACGTAGCGGATATCCCTATATTTGGAGACGATATTTTCTACCAGAGAAACCAGCTTATCGGAGGTGTCCAGGTTTGTCCCTTCCGGCGCCTTTACGTGAATGTAGGCTCTTTTGGGTTCCGTATCCGGCATGAATTCGCTCCCCTTTCCAAAGGCGCCGTAGAGGAATGCGGAGATCACAAACAGAAGAAAGGAAAAAAGAACAACCAACAGGCGGTGTTTCAGCGACCACGTGAGAATAGCCAGATAGATCCTTTTGATGATCGGCTCTTTTGTTTGATTGGTTTCGTCCAACAGAAGCGGTTTCACGGTCTGATAGCGGGCGGAAAGGACCGGGTTGATGACCAGGGCCACGAAGAGGGAGGAGGTAAGCGCCATAATCAGGGTTTCCGGGAGGTAGCCCATAAACTCCCCCATGATTCCCGGCCAGAACAGCAAAGGAAGGAAGGCGCCCAGGGTGGTGAGGGTGGATGTGATGACCGGCCAGGCGACCTGGTTTGTTCCCACAAGAGCGGCCTCCTGCCGCGGCATTCCCTGCTGAATGTGCCGGTATATGTTTTCAACGATCACAATTCCGTTATCTACCAGCATCCCCAGCGCCAGAATGAGAGAGAAAAGGACCACCATGTTCAGGGTTACCCCGAAAGCAGCCAGGAGGATGAAGGTAATAAACATGGAGTAGGGGATGGCGATGGCTACAAAAATAGCGGACCGACCGCCTATGAACAGAAGGATAACGGCCACCACGAGGATCAGCCCCGAGAGGATATTGTTTTCCAGGTCGGACACCATCAGGCGTACGTCGTTGGACATGTCGGAAGTCAGATCGATCTTGAGCGTGGTTGGAAAGAGAGGACGCATTTCCCTGACGATCCTTTTGACCTGATCGGTCACCTCCATGATATTTTCTCCGCTCCGCTTCTGGATCGCCAGGGTGACGCTCTTTTCCCCATTGATTCTGCTTCTTGTCAGGGGATCTTTGTTGCTGTCGCGAATAAAAGCCACATCCCGCAGATAAACCGGCTTTCCATCCCGGACGAAAGCCACGATGGAAAAGATTTCGGAAGGATCTTTGAAATCTTCCGGCACACGCACAAGATATTTGGCCTGACCGATATCCATGCTTCCACCGGGCATGTTGACATTGCTTTTGGTGACCGCATTGATCAGCGAAGAGAAGGGGACACGGTAGGCCCCCACCCGGTCCAGATCGAATTCCACGTGAATCTCCCGTTCCAGTCCGCCGCTGAGCCTGGCGTCCAAGACTCCGGGAATTGATTCAATGCTGTCTTCCATATCCTCCGCGAACTTCTGGAGACGCTTGAGGCTGAAAGGCCCGGAAAGGACCACTCGGATAACCGGGAGATCCGAAAAATTCACCTCCTGAATGACCGGATCATCGTGCAGCTCGGCGGGCAGGTCCTTTTTGGCTTGATCCACCTTGTCCCGAACCTTCTGAACGGCGTCGTCGATATCCACCTTTGGCAGGAATTTGACGGCCACGGTGGAAATTCCTTCGGCGGAAGTGGAACGGATCTCCTCCACGTCCGAGATGCCCTTGAGTTTCCGCTCAATGGGGATGGTGATCAATTTTTCCATGTCTTCGGGCGCCACGCCCTCATAGGTGGTGGTTACAAAAACATAGGGGATGGTGATGTCGGGAAAATTTTCGCGAGGCAGGGTGATATAGCAGTAGATCCCTGCAATCAGGAGAAAACCCATAAGGGTCAGCACGGTAACCTGACGTTTGAGTGCGGCTTGATTAAGGATCATCGGACCTGGACCTTCATCCCTTCTTCCACTTCTCTTTGGCCTGTTACGATCAGGCGGTCCCCGATCTCAAGTCCGCTGGTAATCTGGACCCGATCCCCTTCGATGACGCCGACCGAAACGGTCCGCGCCCTTGCGGTTCCATCTTTTTCCACAAAGAGAATGCGTTCTCCCCCCTTGTCCATGAGGGCAAAGAGAGGCGCCACCAGCGCGTCCGGGATGCCGCGGCGTTGGAAAATGGCCCGGGCGATCATTCCGGGCCTGATGGCATGTTTTGCATTGTCCACTAAAATTCTCAGGAGGAAAGTTTTTGTAGCGGGGTCGGCCTTGTAGGAAACGAAGTCCACGATTCCGGGAAGGGAACTGTCGGGAAGGGCATCGACTTTTACCATCACCTTTTGTCCACGTTTAAGATAGCGGATATCCAGTTCCGGAACATTCACGTTGATTTTGATCTTATCCACATTCACAAGATCCACCAAAGGCTGGCCGCGATTGAGAAATTCACCCTCATCTACATAAAGATGGTTCACCGTACCATCAATGGGGGAGAGCGGGAAACCTCGATCATATTCCACCCTGGCCTTCAGGAGATCGCTTTCGGCCAGTGCCTTGTCCGTGAGCGCCTTTTCCAATGCTTCCTTGTGAACGATGCCGCGGTCGAAAAGCGTTTTACGACGTTGATAAAGGTCATCGGTCAGATTCAAAGTGGCCTCGGCCCGGTCGATCGTTGCCTTGAGGGCGGACACGTCAATCCGGGCAAGGAGCTCCCCCTTTTTTACCCGATCCCCTTCACGAGGACCGATCCAGTCTATGCGGCCGCTTGTATCGGCGGAAACGAGTACGTCATGCCACGCTTCCGTCTCTCCGGGGAGGATCAAAATATCGTGGATAGCTGTCGGCTTTACTTCAAGGACCCCGACATTAATAGCTTTCATGGTTTCCTGCTTGTTTTCAGTCTCAGCTTTGCTTTCCGATCCACGGCAGCCGGAAAGGGAAATTTGGAAAAGGAAGAGCGACAACAGAATTGGCAGCAGTCTGAAAATGGATGGCATAAAAAATCCTCTCGAAAAACATTTGTTTTAAAAGCAGATTAAACCGGCTTGATTCCTTGAAACGTTAAACGCAAGAGCCGTTCCGGCCTTCCCGGATCGGATGACTCGGGATGCACATGATCCCAGTGAAAACAAAAATCGAGTACACTTAGAAAGAGCATCGCTACTTCCTCGGGATCTGCTTCGATTACTTCTCCGTTTTCCGACGCCTTGACGTAGATGGTCTGTATCGCGCCGATCATGGTGCGGTGATAGGCATCAAAATCGTAATCGGGAACGCCCTGAGGCGGGCCGAAAATGAGCATGTGAATCATTTTGAACAGGTCCTGGTTTTCCATGACTCTATGATAAGCCTGCTGGGAGAGATAGATGAGTCGTTCCAGCATGGAGCCGGGATTTCCCATGACCGAATTCAGGACTTCTTCCTGAAGCTGGATGGCCCATTCGAGGATGGCCCGGAAAAGCCCCTCCTTGTTTTTAAAATAATAGTAGAGGACCGGCTTGGTGACTCCCGCCAGTTGCACAATTTCCCTGACGGATGAACTTGCATAGCCTTTTTCAGCAAAGAGTGCCGTGGCCACCCTTAATATCCTTTCCCGTGCATTGCTTTCTGTTTCCATGTCTCTGTTTCGACCTTTCCCCATAATCCTCTCTGTTCGTTCGACGTCTCCTATCACAAGGAGAAACCGTGGTCAATAGAAAATGTACTTACCGGTAGGTAAATATGTTCCCTTATTTCGTCACCTGGAAACATTTCGAGCTGTACGGTGTTCTCCGCTCCCAGCCTATAGGAAATGGCTCGCGGTAAAAAATCGTTGACAATGAAACAGTTGTTTCATACAAACGTTTGTATTGGCGCTTGTTGTTCGATTATTTTGAATGTAACCTTTACCTGATAAATACGATAATATGGGAAAGGAAAGTCTTTCCTCCCGAGGTTGTTGTCATGATATCGCCTGAAAAGAATCAAGTCCCAAGGGACCGGATATTGGATGAGGCAGAGATACTCTTTGCCGAAAAGGGCTTTCACGCTGTAACGGTGCGGGAAATTACCCATTCGGCCCAGTGTAATCTGGCTGCTGTGAATTACCATTTCGGCAATAAAGAGAATCTGTATCTGGAGGTCTTCAGGGAGCGCTGGATCCCGAGGGCAAGAAGGGTTCGGGCGGCTTTTCAAAAAATGGTTTCCAATGGGAATGGAAAAAATGTTGCCGAAATCGTCCATGCTCTGGCCCTGGCGTTTATTCAGGGGCCGCTTACGGATGATGAGCGGTTGCGGCATTCCCAGCTTATGATCCGGGAAATGGCCATGCCCACATCTGCCCTGGATCTCTTGGTTGAAGAGGTGATGGAACCGTTCTTCGGTGATGTTGCGGAGAGATTGGGCCCGCTGATGGAAGAGGGAATGGAAAAGGAACGGGTGATGTTGCACATTCTCAGTGTGTTTTCCATGGTGATTTATTTCAATTTTGCCAGGCTCCCTGTGAGGCGTGCCACAGGACAGGAATATAATGAAACATTCAAGGAAAGGTTGGTAGAGCATATTGTGAAATTTTCCGTTACCGGTTTTGGCAAAGATAAAGATATTGAGGCGAAGGCATGAGGAAAGGTTTTTCATATGGGTCGTTCATTGTCTTCACAGTGGGCCTCCTGGTATCCGGATGCATCAAAATGGGACCCGATTTTAAAACACCCCAGCCTCCGGTTCAGGAACCCGGAACCTTTCAACATGCATCGGAGAGTTCTATTGGCTGGGAAACCCAAGACCAGTGGTGGCGGATATTCGGGGATGGCGCACTTGACCGTATTGTGGAAGATGTCCTGGCCCATAATCTGGACATCCAGGCAGCATCGGCGGGTATTTTGGCGTTGAAGTACCAGGTGATTCAAACCAGATCCGCCCGTTTTCCCACGGTTGGTATTCAGGGGACGGCCCAGCGACAGCGCATTCCCCAAACGACCGTCTTTCCGGGTGTGACCACGCGCGGAGAAACGGATGCCTATAGCCTTGCCATTCCCGCCTCTTTTGAGCTGGACCTCTGGGGCAAGCTGGCGCGCGCGGAAGAAGCGACGAGGGCTGAGCTGCTGAAGGCCGAGGAAAATCGCAAAACACTGGCTCAGAGCCTGGTGTCGGAAGCGATCGGTCTGTACCTGAAGCTGGAATCGATTGAAAGGAGAATCCAGATTACGGAACAGAGTCTTGTCAGTTATCGCGAAGCCGTTGACTTTGTGGAAAAGCGCTATAAACGTGGGCTCACCTCCATTCTTGACCTGAGACAGGCGCGCAGAACGCTGGCCCAGGCCATGAGCGCCCTGCCTGTGCTTCGGCAGGACCTGGGAGCAACGCAGCAGGCCTTGGCCGTACTCATGGGCAAATATCCCAAAACCGAGCCGCCGAGAGAGCAGCCCGAGAAATATTACAAACAGCTTGAACCGGTTCCACCCGGACTTCCCAGTGAACTCCTGCTTCGCAGACCCGACATCAGGGCTTCTCTGGCCGGTCTGGAGTCGTTGAACGCTCAGGTGGGAGTCCGAAAGGCAAGCCGCTTTCCGAGTATTACGTTGACCGGCAGTTATGGATATTCAAGCCCCGAATTGGGAAGTCTTTTTTTCGGCCCGGAGGGGTTGGTGTGGAGTATTGCGGGAGGCATCGTTCAACCGCTTTTTGATGCCGGCAGACTCAAGGCCGCCCAAAAAGGGATGGAGGCACAATACGAACAGGCTGTGTCGCAATACGGCAAAACTGTTCTGACCGCTTTTTCGGAAGTGGAAAATGCTCTATTGACGAGGAAAGAGCAACTGGAACGGAGAAAAGAAGTCTTGAGTTTTCTGGTTGAAGCAAGAGCCACCCAACGGGTGGCGGAAGCCCGTTACCTGCGTGGTCTGGTGGATTATCTGACGGTGCTTAACGCCCAACAGACCCGTTACAGGGCCGAAGATGATCTGGTGCTCGTGGATCTTGCCATTTTCAGCAACCGTGTATCCCTTCATCGTGCACTGGGTGGGGGATGGGCAAAACTTCCACCCGTGGAAGGAAAAGGAACCGAAGGGATTGCCTCCTACTGGATCTGGTGATCGGGAGTCGAATATTATGGGCAAAAGAAAAAAGAGAATTGTTCAACTGCTCTTAACGTTGGTGATTATTGCCATTGGCGCGTTGTGTATGATCAAGCTCACGGAGAGCAAGCCGCAAATTAAGAAAAAAACGCCCCCGGTTCCCCTTCCCGTTGTTAGGACCGCGGTGGTAACGACCGGGCCGCAGGCCATTGT
>JBBSAR010000248.1:0-6522 GCA_038252125.1 Desulfatiglandales bacterium | reverse complement strand
TTAGTGTCCATCCATTAATGAACTTGTGGGCGCCGCGGGTTTCCCATTCAGAAATCGGAGAGAAAAGGGCTATCTATGGATGGAAACAAGCTAACGGCTAATTGCTAAAAGCTGATTGCAGTTTTTAGACGTCCATGAGGGACAGGGCTTTCGCTCAAAATACCCAAGGCTCTGTTCTGGAAAAATTCGGGAAGAAATGAATCAAGAACATCTCAGCAACCAAGAGATCCCAATCTCCACGGCCCTGTTTACGGGCTTCTTGTGCGCATTATTCGGCGCCAATGCCGTGGCGATCAAATACAGCCTTTCGGGCCTGGGTGCGTTTACCGCCGCGGGGCTCCGTTTCAGCATTGCCGCGGCGGCTATTTACTTCTGGGCCAGGTTCACCGGTAGGCCCTTCGCCCTCAGAAAGGGGCAAGCATTTCAGCTCCTCATCATTTCCGTTATATTTACGCTGCAACTTTCACTCTTGTATTCGGGGCTCGGAAAAACAAGCGCTTCTCGTGGAACGCTCATGATCAATCTGCAACCTTTTTTCCTGCTGCTTCTGGCCCATTGGTTTATTCCCGGAGACCGGATAACCAAAAAGAAGATCTTGGGGCTCACCATGGGAGCGGCCGGAATGGTCCTGGTTTTTTCCGGAAAAAAGGGGGTTGCCTCAGACGTCCAGATCGGTGATTTCATGGTGCTGGCGAACGCCTTTCTCTGGGCGGTAAATACGGTCTATACCAAAAGAATCATCCACCTTTTTTCTCCCTTTCAACTGGTCTTTTATCCCATGCTTTTCTGTATCCCTTTTTTTTTATTGGCAGGATGCTTGTGGGATCCCATTATGGTATTGGATCTAAATGGAAAGGTGCTGATCGCCCTGCTTTATCAGAGCCTTGCAACCGCCGCCTTCGGATTTGTGGCCTGGAACAGCCTGCTCTTGAAATATGGGGCGGTGGCGCTGCATTCCTTTATCTTTGTTATGCCTATCGCCGGTGTGCTGTTAGGGGGGTTGATCCTTGGCGAGCCGATTACCTGGGAAATCCTGGTGGCCCTGGGGCTGATTGTTTCGGGAATTGTGATTGTGAATTTCAGGACTAGAAAATACTCTCCGATTTTTCCGTCAAGAGGCATCTGATTTTTTTCGAGGAGACGAAATGAGAATATGGGACATTCATCCGGGATATCTGAACCGGCAAAGCCTTCTTGGCGAGCACCGAGAGCTCCATGCCGTTGTTTCCATTATCCTGAACAAAAAAAATGGATACTCCAAACATCCGGAGACGCTTCGCTGGGTTGGCCATTGTTGGGCGCTCAGGCAGCGTCACCGGATCTTGTCCGCGGAGATGGCTTTAAGGGATTTTACGGACAAATCCCCTGTTGTCATTTGCGACGGGAATGAGGCGTGGCCGGGGATCTATATCGATGATCCCTTCCGGCAGTTTCAGATTCTGGAAGAAAAATATCGTGATAAGGAGCCGGGCCGTATACCCCTACCGAAAAGCGCGCAGCAATTGTGGAGCCAGCATAAATATTCCACGCTTGCGCGGAATCCTGAGCTTTACAGAAAATTGGGCAAGGATGTTTCCGAAATGAAACCTCATCACGACTTTTCGGCATTAGCGAAGATGCTCACGGAGCTGTTGAGAAGTCCTCCATCCGCAGGTGGCCTGAGAAATGCCCTTCAACATATGTGGGGCCACGTGTCTGATTTTCCTTCCGTCCCCAAAGGGGAACCGGAGTCTTGGCCTCCTTTCAAATTGCTGAGACGGACCCAGTTTCATGCCCTGGAAATCGAAGAACCCTATCTCCTTTCTTCAACGGCCCTGAGCGAGCTGATGGCGTGGATCCCGGATGTGCGGGGAGTATGAATCTGAAGGATGTGGATTGCCGTGTTTCCTGAGCAAGTGACGTTAATGGTTGGATGAAAGAAACTGCTTATAACATTGCCATGTTTCTTTAGGTGCTTCGATCATGGGCGCATGCCCCACACCAGGCAATATAACCTTCTGGCTCCCCTGGATTCTCAGATGAAATTCCTCCGCGTTATCCACATGTAAAACCCGGTCTTTATCACCCCATATAATAAGTGTTGGCGCATGTATCCCTGAAAGAAGGCCTTCGACCTGGGCTCTGTCCTTCAGGATGTCCTGAAATATTTTTTCATCCATCGCTTTTCGATCAATTTTCTGTTCTGCCATGACAGAGTTAACAGGTCCCGGGATGTAAGGTTTCTTTTCCATGACAAAATCAAGAAATTTATCGTACTCGTCAGAGTTCGTAACAATCAGTGGATTGACTCCCTTTTCCAGCAGCTCAAAATACTCGCTTTTGGTTTTGTTCAGACCGGCGCTATCCACCAGGGTCATCGATAAGACTTTAGCGGGGTAGAGGTGGGTGAACATGACGGAAATAGCTCCTCCCATCGAATTTCCAATCACATGAGCTTTCTTAATTCCAAGGGCGTCCAGGAACTCATTCAAATATCTTGCCTGGTTCTCTATGGTGTAACTTAAGGATTTATCGGAAACACTATCGCCATGCCCTGGAAGATCGAGAGCGATAATGCGGTAGTCTTTGCCCATCTCTTTGGCAAGGAGAACCCAGTTGTCCTTGTTCCCGCCGAACCCATGAACCATAACGATTACATCCTGATTTTCCCTGGTGTCGTTTGTGGAAGCATTGTCAAGATAGACGATCTCCCCGATAGAGATATCCACTTTTTTAACGGCGAGGCCTGCACTGCTTCGACTACTGTCGATGGCCATATCGTAAAGTTTGTATTTTGAGCATCCCGAAATAAGAAAGAGGGACACCACCATGACCGTGACTAAAAAGCTTTTCAGGTGCTTTATCAATGTCGCTCCTCTGTATTCCCGTCAGTCTATGGGAAAGTTCTCCGATACTCAGTTCTTACGTTTTGATCGAAATGGTTTCCTCAATTTCCTCCTTTATATACTACATGCGACGTTAAATAATCAAACAGAGATAGGTTATAAAAGAGATAAAGTTATTTTGCACATTTTGTCACTTGTTTACACAATGCGACAGTTTATTCCTCTTTGCACCAGGTGCTCTCCACCACATACATCCCTCCTATTTCTATGTATAGCTGACACTGACTCCGAAACGCTTTGTTTTGACACAAAACAAATCAACCCTATTAAAATAAAAAAGCAGAGTTACCTTTGGTTTTGCAACCCGACGATCCTTCATTTTTTTATCCAGCAGAGGAAAACGGATTTCCCATTTTCATCTCTTCCATGATAATGTAAAACTTAACTGGCTGAACGCGCGGATGACGCTCAGGGCCATGATTTGGTGGCCACAGCAAAAACTGCCATAATATGAATATCCTCCCATGAAAATCTTTCATCAAAAAAGTTGCTTATTTTGTTTGTATGTTGCGTTAGGTATATGGATACTGTTTTTCTTGCCTGTTTTGCCCGATGTTAAGGCCGAAAATACCGTGGGAATTCAACTTTATGACCATGACTTCCAGACTTTTCCGGAACGCATTTCCCCTCTGACCATAGCTTATCATCGACTTAGGGCCGTCCTTTCGGCTTATGGAAATCCTGAAACCATTCCCTTTGTTTTATCCCCCGTCACTTCCGCTCTTTCGGACCCCCTTTCCCTTCCGGAGCTGGCGCGAAGTCTGACGGAACAAACCAACGGTTTGATGCCACAACCCATTTCCGGAGAGTCGAAATTTAAAGCCGATGAAATTTTGCTGGAATTGGCTTCAAAGGCGGCAACGGCCTTTTCCCTGTTGCCGGAGTCGAAAGCCCTTATGGAATCCCCGCCCCTTCAAGACGAAGGCGTATTGTGCCTTGAGACGCTCATGGATCGAATGGTCTCCACAATCGATTCGGCCGATCTTATGGTAAAACGGGCCTTTTCAGATATTTCACCCAAAAAAATGGCCCGTTTGCTGAAATTATTCCCCCGGGCAGTGGATCATTTCTTTAACGAAGACAACCTCTCCGACAGAGATACGTCGCTCATTACGGCTTCGGCAAAAAAGGTCCACATGGCGGATCTTTTGCGGGGATTGTCAATGCTTTCCAACCTTTTTTCCGAGGACTTTTTGGATGCGCTCCGCCTAACGGGTTCCGACGCTCCGGCTGTGACCGTGGATCACGAAAAGTATCCGGGGTTGCAAGGGCGATTCCTGTTGATTCATGAAACGCCGGTGGGCCTGGTGTTGGTCGGTGATAAGGGACCGAATGTTTATGGTGCAAATGCTTCCCTGATTGTCGATCTGGGAGGAGATGATCTGTATCTGAACAACGCAGGCGCTCCGGTTTATGAAACCGGGAAAAGGGCGGTTTCAGGAGTTCTTAGCTCCACCGCGGTTGTGATTGATTTTGAGGGGGATGATCGATACATAAGCCCCGGGTTTGCTGCCGTTGCCTCCGGTTTTTTTGGTCTGGGAGTAATCCTGGATATGTCCGGCAATGATCTTTATGATGGGGGTCAGCTTTCATTGGGGGCTTCTTTTTTCGGCATGGGCTGTTTGATGGATATGTCAGGAAATGATACATACGTATCCTCGGAGGGAGGACAGGGGTGCGCGTTTTTCGGGGCGGCCTGCCTGTTTGATGGGAAAGGAAACGATCTGTATTCGGGCGCCAAATACGTTCAAGGCGTTGGCGGACCCATGGGTTTGGGTCTGCTTCATGATGCAGCGGGAAAAGACCATTACCGCGCCGGCTGGAAACATGGATCGAGCTACGGCACAAAAGGGATATACCAGGCTTGTTCACAGGGGGTTGGATGGGGCTTTAGAAAACATGCTGCCGGAGGGATTGGCATTCTTCTGGATTCCGCCGGAGATGATATCTATGAGGCGGGTAATTTTTCCCAGGGGACCGGATATTATCTGGGCCTGGGCGTGCTCAGGGACAACGGGGGTAATGATGAGTACTTGGGAAGCCGTTACTGCCAGGGGTCCGCGGCCCATCGGGCCGCGGGGGCGCTTCTGGATTTTGATGGAAACGATCTCTATTCAGGAAAAATCGCGGCTAATCAGGGGGCGGTCTGGGACCTCTCCGTGGCCTGCCTGGTGGATTATGCCGGGGATGACTGCTACAAAGGAGCTGATCTTTCCTTGGGGGCGGGGGCCCAGAACGGCGTGGGGCTGTTCGTGGATGGTGCAGGAAACGATCGGTATGAAAGCCCGGCAGGATCACTGGGATTCAGCGGCGACCTTTCCTACGGGGGCGGGAGAAACGTCGGCAATCTGGGAATATTCCTGGATATGGGCGGTGGAATGGATTTTTACGCCCTGAAAGGCAGAACCAATAACACGTTTTACGCTAAAGACAACTTATGGATGTTTTTAGATGAATGAGGATGAATATTCTAAAGAGCCTGCGTGAAATGGTATTTCTATCTTTTTCCGGCCGGCAGTCAAACTGGGCTACTGGCTTACGATGAGCCTGCTTCATCTTGAATTATCCAAAATTATCATTTCACCTATGTCCACACCGTTGGGAACATTTACTCCCGCAGATTTCAGCTCTCGTCTGGCGGCTGCTCTGTTGATTTTGTGCGCTCTATTTGTTTGTCCATCCTATGGAGAATATCTTGATTTTAACGATTTTCTGTTAAACGAACCGGGTATTGTCGGGGAACTTCTTCTGGTTTACGGGTTCAAAGAGCAGAAGGCCGCAATCAAACCTCTTAAAGAACGTCCCGCAAACTCCTCTTCCGTCAAATCACACCACGCATTTTACGGATTCCCGATATTGGGAAACGGAGGAATCTACCGTAAGCAACAGCATGCCTTCAGACCGGGCCTGGGCCAGCAACAAACGATCAAAAGGGTCTTTGTGAAGGAATGGCAGTGTTTCGACCGTCAAGACGTGTTCCGCGACCACCGGCAATTCGGTGTATCCATGGGCGACCAGCATTTTTCTCAAACGTCTCGGGTCTACCTTAAAATCCTCCCGTCCCAAACCCCGTTTGATTACAATTTCCCATATACTGGCCACGCTGAAAAACAAGACATTTTCAGGCGCTGTCAAGAGTGTGCGCGCTGATTCGGAAAGCTTTTCGGGCTGCCCGGCAGCCCACAGAATAATGTGGGTATCCAGAAGCAGTTTCACGAAGACTTTCCTTCAAAAAGAGTGATAATCTCCGTTGCCGCAAGGGAATCAAAATCATCCGGAACCTCAATCTCGCCCGACATAAACCCGAGCTTTTCATTCTTTTTCAACTCCCCGTCGGACAGCGGCAAGACCTTGACCATGGGCTTGCCGGCCTTGGCAATGATAAAAACCTTTCCTTTCGCGGCTTCATCGACAAGCCGTGAAAGGTGCTTCATTCAAATTGGTTAAGCGTTCTATTCGTTCTTTGCTTTATGGTTGCTATCATATCATGCAATAAGGGAATCCCCAAGAAATAATCTACCCAACTCCGGATTCAATAAGCATATCCCATTTAGGCAGCGTGTTTGAACGTTCAATTCGGTTTTCGTAAGGTTTCATTTCTTTTTTTGTAAGCCGAATCCCCTTCTTATATGACTTT
>JBBSAR010000247.1:0-6563 GCA_038252125.1 Desulfatiglandales bacterium | reverse complement strand
GGCGAAGGGATCCGGACGTCCAGGATCTCTTCAAAAAGATGCCTCATCATCTCTTCAAAAACACCCATCACGTCGTTTTCCTGAACAAAAGCCATTTCCAAATCCACCTGGGTGAATTCCGGCTGACGATCGGACCGGAGATCTTCGTCTCTGAAACACCGAACAATCTGATAATAGCGATCAAAGCCGGCCACCATAAGCAGCTGTTTGAAGAGCTGGGGAGACTGCGGCAAGGCGTAAAACATCCCCCGGTTGACACGGCTCGGGACGAGATAATCCCGCGCCCCTTCCGGAGTGCTTTTGGTGAGAATCGGGGTTTCCACCTCCATGAAACCGAGACGGTCCAGAAAGGTCCTGATGCAGGCTGCGATACGATGTCGCTGTTGGAAATTACGGAACATCTGGGGCCTTCTCAGTTCCAGATATCGGTACTTCAACCTCAGTGTTTCGGATGCGTCCACCGTTCCGTCCACTTGAAAAGGAGGGGTCTCCGTCCTGTTCAGGATTTTCAGTTCCGAGGCATTCAGTTCTATGTCGCCGGTGGGCAGCCCCACATTTTCCTGACCTTTCAGCCTCAGAGAGACCTTTCCCCTGACTGCCACGACCCATTCGTTCCTCAGGATATGTGCCCTTTCGTGGGCTTCCGGGCTTCCCTGGGGGTCAAAGACCACCTGGGTAATCCCCCCCCTGTCGCGCAGGTCGATAAAAATCAGGTTGCCCAGATCTCTTCTGCCGTTGACCCATCCCATGAGTGTGACTTCTTCGTCCACGTGGTCTTTCCGCGGCGCCCCGCAGTCATGGGTACGCTTCCAGTCTCCAAGGGTATCGATCGGTTCTTTTCCATGCTCATCCATTCTTTAAAATTTCCTCCAAAACGGACACGATATTTCCCAGATCCAGCTCAACCTGGTCCTGGCCGGCCATATCTCTCAAGATGCCTTTTCCCGATGCCATTTCATCATCGCCTACGATCAGGACCTTTCGGGCCTTTAGACGGCCCGCCTTTTTCATTTGCGATTTAAGGCCATGCAGCCCGTAATCGCCCTCAACCCAGAGTCCTGATTTTCTCAGTTTGCCGGCCCAAATGAATGAGGCACGGTCCGCCGCATCTCCAATGGCGGCAATGAACAGGTCGGGTCTTCTTGCATCGGGAGTTCCGTCCATTTCCATCAAGGCGATGATCCTTTCCATCCCCATGGCAAAGCCGATGGCCGGATGGTCCGGTCCTCCAAGCTGCTTAATGAGACCGTCATACCTTCCACCGCCTGCCACCGCATTCTGTGCGCCAAGGAGTTCCGTCTGAACTTCAAAGGTGGTCTTATTATAGTAGTCCAGCCCTCTCACCAGTTTGCTGTTTAGGATATAGGTGATCCCATAAGCATTGAGGTACTCCTGCAGGCGATGAAAATGCTCGTTGCATCCCGGGCAGAGGAAATCGACGATTACCGGCGCTTCCGAAACGACCTCCCTGCACGTTTCCAATTTGCAGTCGAACACGCGCAACGGATTAAATTCCATCCTCTTGGCGCAATCCACGCAAAGGTTGCCTGTTTTGTCTTGCAGGAAATTCTTGAGCGTTTCCTTGAATGCCGGTCGACATTCCGGACACCCCAGAGAATTGAGATGCAGACTGAGATCACCCAAGCGCAGATCCTCAAGGAGCGAGATGACCATTACAATAATTTCCGCGTCACTCTTTGGGCCGGCGTCCCCGAACAGTTCGGCATTGATCTGGTAGAACTGTCTGAACCTCCCTTTCTGGGGGCGCTCGTGCCGGAACATGGGGCCGATGCTGTAGAGCTTCCGAACGGGATAGCCCTGGTAAAGCCTGTTTTGAATGTAGGCCCTTGCCACGGAAGCGGTTGCCTCCGGCCTTAGGGTGAGCCCCCGTCCCTTGCTGTCCGCAAAAGAGTACATCTCCTTGGATACGATATCGGTCTCTTGGCCGATGCCGCGGCTGAAAAGTTCGGTCCGTTCAAGAATAGGCGTTTTTATTTCCTCGAATCCGAAAGTGGCGAACTGTCTTCTCGCCTCCGCCGCGAGCCGTTGCCAGATGGAAGATTCTCCCGGCAGAATGTCTTTAAACCCTTTTATACTCTGAAATTCCAAAAGCTTTTTTTCTCCCTTCTCTAAAACAGTCGTTCTTGGATCGGACTTTTCCCTGCCTTTATTTCTATCCCCAGGTGAAGGCAGGCCAGCCTTGTGGCGACCCGTCCCTGGGATGTTCTCTTGAGGAAGCCATTTTGAATCAGGAACGGCTCATAAACATCTTCAATGGTGTCTTTTTCTTCTCCGACGGCTGCCGACAGGCTGCTTAAACCGATGGGACCGCCGTCAAATTTCAAAATGATGGTTTGAAGGATGTTCCGATCCATTTTATCCAGCCCTTTATGGTCGACCTCCAGCATGTTAAGCGCCTGGTTCGCGACTTCCTGCGTGATGACGCCATCGGCCTCCACCTGGGCGAAATCTCGCACTCTCCGCAGCAGTCTGTTGGCGATCCTGGGGGTTCCGCGGGCCCTTCCGGCAATCTCAAGAGTGCCCTCCCTCTTTGTAGGGATCTTGAGGAGCCTTGCAGAGCGGGTGATGATCTCGTGAAGCTCTTCCGGGCTGTAGAATTCAACCCGGAGGATAACGCCGAACCGGTCTCGCAACGGGGGGGTCAAAAGTCCAGCCCTTGTTGTTGCTCCCACCAGTGTGAAAGGGGGCAACGGAATTTTCATGGTCTTTGCCGAGGGGCCCTGCCCGATAATGATATCCAGCGCATAATCTTCCATAGCCGGATAGAGAATCTCTTCCACCACGTGGTTGAGGCGATGAATTTCATCAATAAAAAGAACGTCCTTTGGTTGAAGACTTGTGAGAATCGCCGCAAGATCGCCGGATTTTTCAATAACGGGTCCCGAAGTGGTTTTGATGTTTACCTGCAGTTCTCTTGCGATAATATTGGCAAGAGAGGTCTTCCCCAGGCCCGGACTGCCATGGAAGAGGACGTGATCCAGGGCCTCGGATCTCCCGCGTGCGGCTTCGATGAAAATTCTGAGGTTTCTCTTGAGCTCCGTCTGGCCTACATACTCATCCAGCGAGTTGGGTCTCAGGCTGATCTCCGAAGGGATTTCGTCCGGCTGGGGTTCTGGGTCCGTGATTCTTTCGTCCATATTTCCTGCTGTCAGGCCAGAAGCCTCAGTGCTTCCCTGATCAAGTCTTCAATCGTCATTTCTCCGGCCTTCAACCGTGCTTTTTCAATGGCCGGTTTGGCTGCTTTTGGGGTGTATCCCAGGTTTACAAGGGCGGAAACAGCATCTTCCATCATCCGTTTATCTTGCCCTTCGATGAAGAGGCCGGGCGTCATTTCCACGCCTCCCAGGGCTTTCAAGGCCCGGTCTTTCAATTCGAGGGCAATTCTCTCCGAGGTTTTTTTCCCCACTCCGGGGATGGCTTGAAGCCTGGCTGCGTCACCCCCGGCCATGGCCTGGAGCAGATCCCGCGGGCCTATTCCCGAAAGCACGTTCAGCGCCAGTTTGGGACCAATCCCTGAAACGGAGATGAGCATCAAAAACAACTCTTTCTCCAGTGTGGTATGAAACCCGAAAAGGGTCAGGATGTCCGTCCTGATATGGGTGTAAATCCGGAGCGTCACCTTTTGGTGCAATTCCGGGAGTGCATAAAAGGTCGACAGCGGGATGAAAACCTCGAACCCCACTCCGCAAACATCGATGATAACCGTCTGGGTCGATTTTCTGGCCAGTTCCCCGCTGAGTTGTGCAATCATTTTTCCACCGATTCAAATCTGGACCAGTTTACGTGACAGATGGCCGTGGCAAGTGCGTCGGATGTATCCAGGGCCAGGTCCGCCTTTATCCCGAGAATGATCTTGACCATGGACTGCACCTGCTCTTTATCGGCCCTTCCGTATCCTACCACCGCTTTTTTGATTTCCAGAGGAGAATATTCAAAGATGGGGATGCCGCACTGGACAGCGGCGATGAGAACCGCTCCCCTTGCATGACCCAGTTTGAGTGAACTCTGGGCGTTCTTGGCATAAAACATATCCTCGATGGCCATCTGATGGGGCTGGTAATGCTCCATGATCTGGATCATCGATTCAAAAATTTCATGAATTCTCTTATAGAAAGGGTTTTTGCCGGGGGGCCTTATGAGTCCGGAATGGACATGGATGATCTCGTTGTCTCTTTTCTCAACCAGCCCGAAACCGGTAGCTCTTGAGCCGGGATCAACCCCCAGCACCAGCATCATTCCATGGCCTCCAGTACATCATCCGGGATATCGCAATTGGCATAAAGGTGACTTACGTCATCGTGGTCTTCGAGTGCCTGCATCAAATTGACCATCTGCTGGGCCTTCTTGCCTTCCACTTTGGTCATGTTCTGTGGGATTTTGGTCACTTCCGCCATGGTATAGGGAAGACCTGCGCCCTCGATGGCCTCTCTGACGGATTCGAAATCGGAAGGGTCCGTGATGACTTCGAATTCATCGCCCTCATCCTTCACATCTTCCGCGCCTGCCTCCAGGGCTACGTTAAAGAGCTGTTCCTCTGCCACTTCTTCCTTGTCCAGCACGATCAACCCTTTTTGTTTAAACATCCAGGCTACGCAGCCCGGTTCCCCCAGGTTTCCCCCATGACGTTCAAAGATGTGCTTTACGTCCGCCACGGTCCTGTTCTTATTATCGGTGAGGCATTCCAGCAAAACGGCAACGCCACCCGGACCGTATCCTTCATAATTGGCCTCTTCATAGTTGACTCCTTCCAGCTCCCCCGTCCCCTTTTTTATGCCCCTGTCGATGTTTTCCTTGGGCATATTTTCCGCCTTTGCGGCTAATATGGCTGACCTGAGGCGTGGGTTTCCATCCGGATCGCCGCCGCCCATGCGGGCGGCTACCGTTATTTCTTTAATCAGTTTTGTAAAAATTTTCCCGCGTTTTGCATCCGCGGCGCCTTTTTTATGCTTGATAGAGCTCCATTTTGAATGCCCTGACATGCGTTTGTCCTCCTGCCTGATGATAACCTGAAACCTTAAAATATGCGATTAGCCATGGGATAACGGCTAATCGCTAATTCGATCTTTTTGCGAACAATTTAAGGATGAAATGACAACCCCACAATATAGACTTCCCTGCTCCCCTTTCGAACAGCTTTTGGTCTGATGGTTTGAATCTTTTGAAAATGATTCCCGATCTCGGAACGAAACGCCTTGATTTCTTCTCCTTCGAAGATTTTACAGAGGAAGCCGCCCCCCGATTTCAGTACGGCACAAGCTATTTCAAATGCCCGTTCCGCCAGTCTCATGGACCGACTGGTGTCCGTAGCGGCTACACCCGTCGTGGCCGGCGCCATATCGCTCATGACAAGATCCCTTACGGACACTTCCGCCGTGATCTGTTCGATCGCCATTTCCAGGACATTCCCCTTCAGAAAACGAAAATTCCTGGAAGAGAAACGATCGGGCTTTTTCAGGTCGATTCCGACTACGTTGCCTTGCGGTCCTGCGTTTCTGACCCCGTATTGGGACCAGGATCCCGGGTAACATCCCAAATCAAGAAGATGATCCCCCTTTCTAATCAATTTGAATCGTTCATCCATCTCCTGAAGTTTATAAACCGATCTGGCAAGCCATTTTTCATCCCTGGCCCGGCGGGCATAATGATCGTCCCAGCCTTTTGCTTTCATCCATTCATCCCTACCATAGAAACCGCATGTTTGCAAAATAATTCGGTTTAGCCCAATAATGCCCTGAAGTAGGCGATGGTTTTTTTCAAGCCCGTTTCCAGATCGGTTTTCGGTTCCCACTGCAGATGTTTTCCGGCAAGGGAGATATCCGGTTCGCGTTGGCGAGGATCGTCCTGTGGGAGCGCTTCAAATACAATGGGCGATCTGCTCCCCGTCAGCTCCACGATCTTTTCAGCAAGGGCGAGCATCGTGAACTCTCCGGGATTTCCAAGATTCACAGGGCCCGTGAACCGGTCGTCCCCGTTCATCATCCGCAAGAGGCCTTCCACCAGGTCGTCCACGAAGCAGAAGGAGCGGGTCTGAGATCCGTCTCCATAAACGGTCATTTCCCGGTTTTTCAGCGCCTGTACGATAAAATTGCTGACCACCCTGCCGTCGTTCGGGTGCATTCTCGGTCCATAGGTGTTGAAAATCCGAACGACGCGGATATTCACCTTATTCTGCCGGTGATAATCGAAAAAAAGGGTTTCCGCGCACCTTTTTCCTTCATCGTAACAGGATCTGAGCCCAATGGTGTTGACGTTTCCCCAGTAACTTTCGGTCTGGGGATGTACCGCGGGGTCCCCATAGACTTCGCTTGTGGAGGCCTGCAGGATCTTCGCCTTGACCCTTTTGGCAAGTCCCAGCATGTTTATGGCGCCCACCACATTGGTCTTCACCGTCTTGACGGGGTTGTACTGATAGTGCACGGGGGAGGCAGGGCAGGCCAGATTATAGATTTCGTCCACCTCCAGAAAGATGGGATGCACCAGGTCATGTCGGATCAGTTCGAAGTTTTTATTGTCAAGCAAATGGAGGATATTGTTCTTGGTTC
>JBBSAR010000246.1:0-6572 GCA_038252125.1 Desulfatiglandales bacterium | reverse complement strand
GGCTGTTTCATAGTCTACACTGGAGTCCCCAATGTAGACCGCTTCCGTGCTTGAAAGGGCGAAAAAATCGAGGATTTTTAGGAGCCCTTCCGGATGGGGCTTCGGATATTTTACATCCAGTGAGGAGATCACGATTTCAAAAAGGTCTGTAAGCCCATTGCGTCTGAGAACTTCTTGTATCGTATTGCTTCGATTTGTGGCCACCGCTAATCGGTACTCGGCTCTAAGATGTTCCAGCAGTGTTATTAAGCCCGGCTCAATATACATGTCCCGTATGAAAGGGCTGTAATCCATCTGCATACGATAGGCTTCGGCCTTTTCAAAACAGTCTGTATTTCTGAAAATGTGCTTTACGGATTCCGTTCCGGTTGCCATATGAACATAAGCCGTTTCTTTTTCATCCATGGGCTGCAGACCAAACCGGTCAAGCAGGTGATTGTAAAAATTAACATTCGCCTGTCTGGAATCAAACATGACGCCGTCGCAGTCAAAAATAACCGCGAATATTTTCTTTTTATTCTCCATTACTTTTTGTCCATTGCCGCTTTGACTTTCTTTGACAAGGCGCCCATCTTAAACGGTTTCTGTATGAAATCACAACATCCCCGATTCAAAATATCCGATACCTCTCCATCCATGCCGTATCCACTGGAGAGGATGACTTTTACATCGGGATCCATTTCCTTTAGTTTGTCGAACGTTTCCCCACCACCCAGGCCGGGCATAACCATGTCGAGGATGACCACATCGATCTCCGATCCCTTCTCTTTGTAGAGGCATATCGCGTCGTTCCCGTTTCCGGCCGTGAAGCATACGTAACCCATTTTTTCAAGCATTTGCTTTGTTACGTCGATGATCCAGTCTTCATCCTCTATAAACAGTATGGTTCCTTTGCCTTTTTGTATTATTTCCGGTAGCTTAGGTTGAATGTCCGGGATTATTCCGGATACGGGAAGATAGATGTCGAATCGCGTCCCCACCCCTTGTTCGCTCTCCACCGTGATGGCGCCATTATGCTCTTTGATGGCACTGTATACGGAAGCAAGCCCAAGCCCCGTTCCGACGCCCAGCTCTTTTGTCGTGAAAAATGGATCAAAAATTTTCCCCATAGTTTTTTTATCCATTCCCGACCCATTGTCGGCAATGGAAATCTGAACATACATATCGGCCTTAAGACCGTAGGGTATGGCATCGTCGCTTTTCAGCACGATATTTTTTGTTTCAATATACAGATCGCCGCCATTTTTCATGGCCTGCCAGGCGTTCACATACAAGTTCAACAACGTCTGTTCAATCTGGCTTTCATCTGCTTCCACGGGCCATATTTTTTCCTCCAGTTTCCTGTGAATGATAATCTCTTTTTTGGTACGTCCGAAGATATCGGAACTTTCCTTTACCAGCCAGTTCAGATTTAGCGTCTTTACGTTCCGATGCCCGCCCTTGGCAAGCCCTAAGAGTTGACGGGTAAGTTGCGACCCGCTCAGGACGTAGTCTTCCACTGTTTTCAATTTATCATAATGCCGTGGACCCAAGCCCTTCTCCAATCGCATGAGGGATATATTCCCTTGGATTGCCATAAGAAGGTTGTTGAAATTATGTGCGATTCCTCCGGAAAGGGTTCCGAGTGCCTCCATTTTGTTTGCGTGAACCAGTTGTTCGGCCATCCTCAGTTTGTCGGTAACATCCGTTAAAATAATAATGGAGGTGGAAAGACCGTCATTGACGACGGGAAGGATGCTGAGGCTAACCTGGTGCATATTGAGGGTTATGGGGGAGCCGCGAAAAGCGGGCGCGGGATCTTCCGAGATTCTGTCCAGGCATTTTTCAACTTCGGCGATGTCGTTTCCGGTGAGTATATCCGAGATCGGGAGTCCCAATAACCTTTCTTCGGGTATTCCTACCAGGGAGACCGCCTTTTTGTTGGCGTAAACGATCTCTCCGCCTGGAGCCACTTCCAGAATGCCGTCGGACATGGCGTCCAGAATGGTTTCAAAGTGCTTTTTTATGGACAGAAGTTCTTCCGTTATCGCCCTTGCAAAGTTGTGTTTCCCTCCTATCACTTCCCCGGAAGCGCATTTGGAGGCTGCCATATCGGGATTGTCAATGACAAAGAGGATGTTTTTCGCCATTTCCGAGAGAGGCCCCTTGGCTATGCACGCATCCACACCGATGTCCACGAAGTCAATAGCTTCTTCCGCAACCGTGGCCGAAAGAATCACCACGTACGTATTCCTGAGCCGTTCCATGCCCTTGATGATCTTGCACAGTTTCGGCCCGCTGATATTGGGCATCACCACGTCTACAAAAATGATATCGGGGGTGCGGGTCTTGAGGATTTCAAGGGCGGAAAGACCGTCCTTTGCGGTGAGTGCAAGGTATTGGTCCTTGGGAAGCAGATCGGCGACAAACTCCAAAATGAGTTCGTCGTTATCGATGACTAAAATCTCTTTCATGGTACGGTTATCTCCTTATTTACTGATAAGTAACCCTGAATACTTCTTCTACCGTGGTTACTCCCTCAAGCAGTCTTCTTGCTCCATCCTGTCTCAGTGTGATCATTCCCTGGTTTATCGCCTGTCTTTTTATGGCATTCGCGTCGGGAGTTTTTAGAATGAGGTTTTTGATGTTTTCATCCAGGACCATAAGCTCAAAAATACCCGATCTGCCCCTGAAACCCGTATTCAGGCACGACGCGCATCCCTTTCCTCGGTATACCTTTCTCCCTTGCAGCATTTCGGGACTGATTCCGATGTTCCGCAGGGTTGCCGGGTCGGGTTCATAGGCTTCCCTGCAATCTTCGCAGATAATGCGCACGAGTCTCTGGGCTATGATGGCGGTTACGGAAGAGGTGACCAGAAAAGGTTCAATACCCATATCGATGAGTCGCGTAACAGCGCTTGCCGAATCATTTGTGTGGAGGGTGGAAAAAACCAGATGGCCTGTCAAGGCGGACTGAATGGCGATTTCAGCGGTTTCCAGATCCCTGATTTCACCTACCAGAATGACATCCGGGTCCTGTCTTACGATGGAACGAAGACCTTTGGCAAATGTGAGCCCGATCTTGGAATTCACCTGGATCTGGCCGATATTGTCTATCTGGTATTCGATCGGGTCTTCGATGGTGATAATATTAATGTCCGTCTTGTTGATTGTGGAGAGGGCGCCGTAAAGAGTTGTAGTCTTTCCACTTCCGGTCGGCCCCGTTACAAGAATGATGCCGTGAGGCGTCCTGATGAGTTCATCAAAACGGTCCAGGCTCTCCGGGGGCATGCCGAGATCCGTTACTTTCAGCAGGACGTTGGTTTTGTCCAGCAATCTCAGCACCACCCGCTCTCCAAAGGCCACGGGAATGGTGGAAACCCGGATGTCGATACTCTTGTCCGCGATTCTGATCTCTATGCGGCCGTCCTGGGGCAGCCTCTTTTCCGCAATGTTCATGCTGGCCATAATTTTTATGCGGGAAATGAGAGCCGATTGTATATGCTTTGGTGGAGAAAGCATATCATAGAGGATTCCGTCCACACGGTAGCGAATTTTCAATTTGTGATGGGAATGTTCAATATGGATGTCGCTGGCCCTTGCCTTAACGGCCTGGGAAAGCATCAGGTTTACGAGCTTTACAACCGGCGCATCGCTCGTGTTTTCAAGGAGGTCTTCCGTATCCACGATTTCTGATAGAATTTGATCCGTGTCCTGGTCGTGCATGTCTTCGATAACCTGTTCGGCGGAATCACGGCTCACATCATAGGCAAAGTTGATAATGGAAAGGATGTCCGAATATGGAGCAAGAACAATGTCCGCCCCGTCCATGTCCAGGAGCGTGCGCAGGTCATCCAGGGGTTGAAAAGAAAGCGGGTCGTTGATGGCGATGGTCATCCTTTTGCCATTTGCGACGGGGGCTATCCGGTATTTTTTCAGGAACTGGATAGGCACTTTTGTGGCAAATTCGGTATCGAGCCCTTCCAGACTCAAAGAAGGGCTTACGGGGATATGGAATTGGATACCCAGGGCATGGAGCAGGTCGGATTCGGTAATCCGTTTTTGACGGATCAAAATCTCCCCGATGCGGCCTCCCTTTTCTTCCTGTATGCGCAGAGCCGCGGCAATGGCCTCTTCTTTCAGATGGAATTCCTCTATCAGAATCTCGCCCAACCGTTTATGCTTCATGGCGATGCCTACTTGCCTTCTCCCCGGGCCGGAGGGTTTTGATCGGGAACTTTGTACATTTTGATGACCCCTTCTTTGATCCGGTCGATATGGTCTTTCTTATCCTGGTAAATGGTCTTGGCTTCCATGGGGTTTTCTATGATCCTGGGAGTGAGAAAGACGAAAAGGTTGGTTTTTTCCCTCTTTTTCGTGGACGACCTGAAAAGCCAGCCTAACAACGGGATACCTCCGAGACATGGCACGCTGTATTCCGTATCGCTGGTGTCGTCCCCAATGAGTCCGGCGATGACGATGGTATTGGCATCCTTGACAATTACGGTTGTCTGGGCCATTCGCTTGTAGGTGGCCGGCAGTCCGCTGCTCAGGTCCCCGGTGGAAATCAGCCTGGTGATTTCCTGAAATATTTTGAGCCGGACGTGCCGATCCGTACTGATCTGGGGGGTTACCTTCAACGTCACCCCTACGTCTTTGTATTGGTAGTTGGTGTAATTCTGCTGCGCGTCGGTGATGTTTGCACTGGTGATGTAGGGAATATTCTTTCCCACCATGATTTCGGCTTCTTCGTTGTCTGTTGTGAGAATCTGGGGCGTTGAAAGGATGTTGACATCCTGGTCCTGCTGGTACGCCGTAACGACCGCGGCCAGATTGGGAAATTTTATTCCTCCGATTTCAATGGCCTCGCCGATGACTCCCAGGGAAAACCCCGCGGGAAGGGCGGCATACTTCGTCATATTGGCAAAGTTCTGGAATCCCGAGCTGCTCGATCCCCCAAAAACGCCCCCCTGCTTTCCATCGTAGGAAAAGCTCTTGACCCCCTCCCATTCAACGCCCAATTGGAAGTCCTTGGTCACGTTCACCTCCATGATCAAGGCCTCTATATAGACCATAAGTCTCGGGATATCCAGTTTCTTAATGACTTCTTCCAACACAACGTAGTCATTTTTCCCTGCCATGATGACGAGAGAATTGGTGGCCTTATCCGCGACGATCCGGGCTTCTTTTGAAATCAGGGGTGTTTTTCCTTTCTGCGCTTCGTCGTTCTGTTTTGAAGGCAGGGATGTCAGGACCTTGGTGAGGTCTTCGGCGTTGGCGTGTTGAAGGTAGTAAACCCGAATATCCCCTTCTCCCTTGGGGGTTTCTTTGTCCAACATTTTTACAAGGTTTACAATTCTTACGGTGGAATCTTCCGAGGCCAGGAGGATAAGGGAATTGGTTCTTTGGTCGGCGACAATATTAACCGTTTCCTCTGCTTGGGCGGCGGCGTTCTTACGCCTTACGCGGCTCTGTTGAAACAAGGTTCCTATCGACTTTACCAGAACATCGGCGTCCGCATATTGCAGTGGCAGGACGGTAATTTGCTCTCCGACTCCTTCCACGTCAATCGCCTTGGTGATCTTCATTAACCGTTTAATGTTGGAGAGAACATCCGTGACGATGAGTGTCTGGGTGGGAGAATAGGCGACCATCACGCTGTTCTTGGAAATCAGTGGAGTAAACAGCTTTTTAAGCTCCTCCGGGTCCGCATATTTCAAGGGGATAAGCTGGGTGGCTACTTTGTCGTCGGCGTCCACGGCCTCCTTTTCTAAAAGGGTTTCAACGTTCATGCCCTTGGCGTCTACGGTGGGTACGATCTTAATGATGCTCCCCGCGGGCACCGTGGTGAATCCGTGTACATCAAGGACGGATTCAAAGACTTTGTAGGCTTCCTTTACGGAGATCTTCTTCGGGGAAATAATGGTGACCTTTCCGCGGACAGCCTTATCTATCACAAAGTTCTTTCCCGTCAATTCACTAATGAATTTGATGAAAATAGGGATGTCCACATCATCGAAATCGATCGTGACGTAAGCCTCCTCCGGAACCTTCTTCTCAACGTTTGGCTCTTGATGTTTGGCGTTCGGCTCCTTCTTTCCGATGGGCGCAGGAGTCGGTTTCGAATCGACCTGGCTTTTCGAAGGGGGTGTTGTGGTCTGTGCCTTCGAAGGAGGAATCCGGATTCGGGAGGCATCCTCCGGTTTTGCTGTCGCAGCGGCTTTGACGGGAGGAACCGCTTCGGATTTCCGTGGCACGGAAGATATGGCTGAAGTTACTCCGTCCTCTCCCGTCACTCGGGCGGCCAGAACAGGAGAGCTGCTGTTTAAACACAGGAACCCCGCATTCAATAGGACAATGTAAAGAATCTTTATCATTTTTCTTTGTTTTCGTTTAAATGGCATTCAATAATCTCAATAAATTGTAGTTTTCAAGCGGTCCTACCGGCTTCAAAGAATATCGGAAAGTAGCCGGAAAATCTTTAAGTTTCTTGCATCCCCTATCACTTTCCTGCAAATCTTGTTTATCAAATCCCGATCATCCTACCGATCATCCTACCTGGTTGTCTCCTCCATTTCCAATGACGCCCCTTT
>JBBSAR010000245.1:0-6604 GCA_038252125.1 Desulfatiglandales bacterium | reverse complement strand
CCTGTGGCAGGCGGATAACAATTTCATCGAGTTGGATCCTCGGGTGATGCCGGTTCAAATTTTCCTCATTCGCAGACGACTCCGATCCGAACACGATTTCGACTATTTTATGTAGTGCGCCGCGTCTGGTCGGTAAAGCGTTCCGATAGATGCCGTGCCGGATGCATGACGAAGACATGATAGAAAACGAAGAAGACAGGAGCCTATGGAAACTCGCGAGCCCAAAGAAACGGAAAACCTCCTCTGGTACAAGGACGCCGTCATCTATCAACTCCACGTGAAGACGTTTTTCGACGGCAACGGCGATGGAATCGGCGATTTCAAGGGACTTCGTGAAAAACTGGGCTACTTCAAGGAACTGGGCGTAACGGCCCTTTGGCTATTGCCTTTTTACCCCTCCCCCTTGAAAGACGACGGTTATGACATTTCCGACTTTAAGTCCATTCATCCGAGTTATGGCGCCCTGCGCGATTTCAAGGCTTTTCTTCGGGAAGCGCATAAGCTGGATTTGAAAGTGATCACGGAACTGGTGATCAATCACACCTCCGATCAGCACCCCTGGTTTCAACGCGCCCGCACCGCCAAACCCGGCAGTCCGTGGCGAGACTTCTATGTCTGGAGCAACACACCGGCAAAATACGCCGAAGCCCGCATCATTTTCCAGGATTTTGAAACCAGCAACTGGACATGGGACCCGATTGCCCAGGCCTATTACTGGCACCGTTTTTACTCCCACCAGCCGGACTTGAACTTTGAAAACCCCAAGGTCCATCAGGCCATATTCAATGCCCTCGATTTCTGGCTTGAGATGGGAGTGGACGGACTGCGGCTGGACGCGGTTCCCTACCTTTACGAGAAGGAAGGCACCAACTGTGAAAACTTGCCGGAAACCCACGCCTTTTTAAAAAAACTCCGGGCTCGAATGGACGAAAAGTATACGGGTCGCATGTTCCTTGCCGAGGCCAACCAATGGCCGGAAGATGCGGTCAAGTATTTCGGAGACGGAGATGAATGTCACATGTGTTTTCACTTTCCGCTCATGCCCAGGCTTTTCATGGCGCTGCACATGGAAAACCGATACCCGGTCACCGATATCCTGGAACAGACGCCGCCCATTCCCGAATCCGGCCAATGGACTATTTTTTTGCGCAACCACGACGAACTGACCTTGGAGATGGTCACCGATGAAGAGCGGGATTATATGTACCGGGTCTACGCCCGGGACCCCCGAATGCGTCTCAATCTGGGTATTCGCAGACGCCTGGCGCCCCTGATGGGAAACCACCGGCGCCGTATGGAGGTGATGAACGGACTGCTGCTCTCTTTGCCCGGAACGCCGGTAATCTATTACGGGGACGAGATCGGGGTGGGGGACAACATCTATCTCGGAGACAGAAACGGCGTGCGTACCCCCATGCAGTGGAGTCCGGATCGGAACGCCGGTTTTTCTCCCGCCAATCCCCAAAAGCTCTATCTTCCGGTGATTATCGATCCGGAGTACCATTATGAGGTAGTCAACGTTGAAAGCCAGAAAAACAACCGCCATTCCCTCTTCTGGTGGATGCGCCGGCTGATCACCTTGCGCGGCCGGTTCAAGGCCTTCAGCCGCGGCAGTCTTGAGTTTCTCTATCCGGAGAATTCGAAGATTCTCGCTTTTCTCCGGGCCTACGACGAAGAGTGTATCCTGGTGGTGATCAACTTCTCCCGCTACGCCCAGTTCGTGGAACTCGATCTTTCCGGGCATCAGGACAAGGTGCCGGTGGAAATCTTCGGAAACACGCCTTTTCCCGAGGTCAGGGAGGATCCCTACCTTCTCACCATGGGGCCGCATTCCTTTTTCTGGTTCAGCCTGCAACCAAAAGACATCATTCAAACATCGACGGATTTGCCGTCGGGAACGGATCAACTTCCCGTGTTTGCCATCGGGCGGCACTGGGAGGAGCTGTTCCGAGGGGACGTTTCCAGGCCAATGCAAAACAGACTGCGCGCATATTTGAGCGTCCAGCGATGGTTTGGCGCCAAAACCCGGCGGATCAAGAGTCTTTCCGTGATTGAAATGATTCCTTTTCATAAAGAAGGGCTTTCCGCGGTATTGCTCTTTATCGATCTTCAGTTCACGGACGGGGATGGCGAGGTGTACGTGCTGCCTTTGGCGCGCATTTCCTTGGAAGCGGCGAAGGATCTCTTGGAAAAATATCCGCGGTCTGTCCTGGCCCGGGTGGAAGACCCGGCCTCAAACGCGCAGGGAGTCCTGGTGGACGGCCTGCATCAGCAGGAATTCTGCCTGATGTTGCTCAAGATGATTTCGCGTCGTGCCATTGTTAGAGGGAAGAGCGGAAAGATGACGGCGGTTCCCGAACGGGGATTCAAAGCCCCGCAAGAGGAAAACGGGATGCCTTTCGAGGTTTCCCTGCTGAAGGGAGAGCAAAGCAACTCTTCGGTGGCTTTTTCTGATCGCTTCATCCTCAAGCTTTTTCGACGCGCGCAGGAAGGGACCAATCCGGATCTGGAAATCGGTCGCTTTCTGACTCGAAAGGGATTCGCCCACCTGCCGCCGGTCTTAGGTGCGCTGGAATATACCCAAGACAACGGGGATCCGGCAACCCTGGCTATTTTGCAGGCCTACGTCCCCAATCAGGGGGATGCCTGGAGCTACACCCTGAACAACCTCTACCATTATTTCGAAATTCTTCTGGAAACTCCCGGACAATTAGCCTGCCCCAGACTTCCGGAAGAAAGCCTGCCGACGTTGGCAAAAGGACAAATTCCGGAGGGCGTTGCCGAGCGGATCGGGGGGTATTTAGACTCGGTGCGACTTATGGCTGAACGTACCGCACAGATGCACACCGTGCTGGCCTCGGACAAGAAGGCGCCGAAATTCGCCCCCGAGCCGTTCACAAAACTTTATCTGCGGTCGCTTTATCAGTCCATGCGGTCCATGGCCGGGCGCGTGTTGCCGCGTCTTCAAAGAAGAGCCGCTCACCTGCCGCAAGCCCAACGCGCCGCGGCGGAACGGATTTTAGCCCGCCAGAAGGAGATCATCGGGGCATTTGACGCTCTTACCAGGCTGGAGATCACGGCAAAACGCATCCGGTGCCACGGTGATTATCACCTGGGGCAGGTGCTTAACACCGGCAGCGATTTTGTCATTATCGACTTTGAAGGGGAGCCCGCACGGGCTGTCAGCGAACGACGGATAAAGCGCTCTCCGCTTTACGACGTGGCGGGCATGGTGCGTTCTTTTCACTATGCCGCCCACAGTGCCTTGATCGAGGAGCAGGCCAGGGGTCTCTTTCATCCCGAAAATTTGCCTCTCATGGCCTCCTGGGCGGGCTACTGGTATTGGTGGGTCGGCGCCGCTTTCCTCAAACGCTACATGGAGGTGGGGGCCGAAGGAAACTATTTGCCGGAAACCGCCCGGGAGTTCGAAGTGCTTTTCAACGCTTTCCTGATGGAAAAAGCGGTCTACGAAATCGGCTACGAAATGGACAACCGTCCTGACTGGATTGCAATCCCCCTTGAAGGGATCGAACAACTTCTGGGGCCTGCCCCTAAAGAACGGAAAGAGTCGTGATCCAAGAAACATCAGACGCGAAAAAGAAAGGAAGACGATGAGCTCAACAAAAGACCCTGTCAAAAAGGTCGGAGAAACGCCGACGCCTCCGGTCAATTCCGATTCTTACCCGTTGACCGGCGACGACCTGTTCCTGTTTAACGAAGGAAGCCATTTTCGGCTCTACAATAAGCTGGGCGCCCACCTCATGTCCCGGGATGGACAGAGAGGCGTCCACTTCGGGGTCTGGGCCCCCAATGCCGAGTACCTGTCCGTGATCGGGGAATTCAACGGATGGGATAGGGAAGCCCACCCCCTTCATCAGCGGGAAGCTTCCGGCATATGGGAGGGTTTTATCCCTGATCTTCCGTCGGGCACTTTATACAAGTTTCATGTGCGGTCCCGCTACCGGGGGTACCGTGTGGACAAGGCAGACCCCTTTGCCTTTTTTAATGAACTGTCGCCGAAGACCGCCTCCACGGTCTGGGACCTTTCCTACCAGTGGAATGACCATGACTGGATGGAAGACCGGACGAAGAAGAACCCGAAAAACACACCGGTTTCTATCTATGAGATTCATCCGGGGTCGTGGATGCGGGTCCCGGAGGAGGGAGACCGGTTCCTGACCTGGCGGGAATTGGCGCCCAGGCTTGTGGAGTATCTCCATAAGACCGGGTTCACCCATGTGGAGTTCATGCCGATTATGGAACACCCTTTTTACGGGAGTTGGGGATACCAGTGCCTTGGTTACTTCGCCCCCACCAGCCGGTACGGGACACCGCGGGATTTCATGTTTCTCATCGATCAGCTTCACCAAAACCGGATCGGGGTGATCCTCGACTGGGTGCCGTCCCACTTCCCTTCGGATGAGTACGGTCTGGGCTATTTCGACGGCACCCAACTGTTCGAGCACCAAGACCGTCGGCAAGGATTCCATCCGGACTGGAAAAGCTATATTTTCAACTATGGCCGCAACGAGGTGAGAGGTTTTCTGATCAGCAGCGCCCTATTCTGGCTCGACAAATACCATGTGGACGGTTTCCGGGTGGATGCCGTGGCCTCCATGCTTTACCTGGATTATTCCCGCAAGGAAGGGGAATGGATCCCCAACGAGTTCGGGGGAAACGAGAACCTGGAGGCTATCTCCTTTTTGAAGCGTTTCAATGAAGAAGTCCACAAAAACTATCCCAATACCTTGACCATTGCCGAAGAATCCACTGCCTGGCCGCAGGTTTCCCGGCCTGTCTATTTGGGCGGATTAGGCTTTGATATGAAGTGGGATATGGGATGGATGCACGATACCCTGCGCTACATGTCCCAGGATCCCGTTTACCGGAGCTATCATCACAACAATCTGACCTTTCGCATGATCTACGCGTATCAGGAGAACTACGTGCTGCCGCTTTCGCACGACGAAGTAGTCCACGGAAAAGGCTCACTGCTTTCCAAAATGCCCGGCGATGAATGGCAACAGTTCGCGAATGTCCGGTTGTTGATCGGCTATATGTATGCGCAGCCCGGAAAGAAATTGCTTTTTATGGGGTCCGAGATCGGTCAAAGACGAGAATGGTCCCACGATCGAAGTCTGGACTGGCATTTGCTCGACCATTTTCCCCATCGCGGTCTTCAGCGCTGGGTGGAGGACTTAAACCGGTTCTACCGGAGCAATCCGGCTCTTTACGCAAAGGACTTTGCCGCGGAAGGCTTTTCCTGGATCGACTGCAACGACGCACCGCAGTCCACCTTAAGCCTCTTGCGCCGCGGAACGTCGGCTGTGGAGGACGTGGTAGTTGTTTGCAACTTCACCCCGGAGCCGCGGCACAACTATCGGGTGGGAGTACCCGGTGAGGGGGTCTGGAAAGAAGCCCTTAATAGCGATTCTCGTCACTACGGTGGCAGCAACCAGGGCAGCCAGGGGGATCTGGAAGCCACTCCCGTCCCCTTTCATGGCTTCCCCTCTTCCCTGAATCTGGTCCTTCCGCCCCTGGCAGTCGTCTTTTTTATTAGAGGAGAATAGCTTTTCCATGCGCATCCTTTTGCTGACCAACGAATATCCGCCCAATGTTTACGGTGGCGCCGGCGTTCACGTGGATCATCTCAGTCGGGAGATCCTGGGGATGGAAGACCCCGAAATGCAGTTGAAGATCCTCTGTTTCGGCAGCCGGTGCAATACCATCGACGGGAAAGTAGTTGCCGGGATGGACGGGCCCGAAGGAGCGTTGAGCCGGCTTCCCCACACCAAACTCCTCGACGTTCTTTACCGGAATTTGGCCATGATCGGCACAGCCGAGACGGCCGATCTAATCCACTGCCACACATGGTACAGCTACTTGGCCGGTTGCCTGCTCAAACAGATCCTGGGCGCGCCGCTGGTGGTGACCGTTCACTCCCTGGAGCCTCATCGCCCATGGAAAAAAGAGCAGTTGGGGAACGACTACTACGCCACATCTTGGCTGGAAAAAACAGCATTGGAAAATGCAGACGGCATCATCGCCGTGTCCGGCGCCATGAAACAGGACGTTACCGATCTTTACAACGTGAAACCGGAAAAGATCCGCGTGATCTACAATGGCATTGATGCCGACCGGTTTCAAAAGGTGGAACGCCCCGACGTACTTACTTTTTACGGTATAGACCCGGACAGGCCTTATATCCTTTTCGTGGGCCGTATCACGAGGCAGAAAGGCATCCTTCATCTCGTTAACGCAATTCCTTTCCTGGATGACGGGATACAGGTCGTTCTCTGCGCCGGCGCCCCGGACACCGATGCCATCGGCATGGAAATGGAAGACCGTGTGAAAAGAGCGCGCGAAAACACCCGAAATCCTATCTTTTGGATCCAGGAAACGGTTCCCGAGGAAAAACTGGTGGCGCTTTACAGCCATGCGGCGGTTTTCGTGTGTCCGTCGGTTTACGAGCCCTTCGGCATTATCAACTTGGAGGCTATGGCGTGCGGGACGCCCGTGGTGGCTTCAGCCGTGGGAGGTATTCCCGAGGTGGTGGTGCACGGAAAAACCGGAATTCTGGTCCCGTTGGAAGCTGTCGGCGGTG
>JBBSAR010000244.1:0-6606 GCA_038252125.1 Desulfatiglandales bacterium | reverse complement strand
GCGAACCCATGGCAAGGATTTTGAAAAATATTACGATGATGCGCGAGAAAAACATGGTGTGCGGTTTATCCGCTCGAGAGTTCACACCGTTGATTCCGTTATAGAGGGCGATGAATTGATCGTGAAGTATGCCACGGAATCGGGAGAATTCGTAGAAGAGCTTTTTGACATGGTGATTCTCTCCGTGGGTATGGAAACGCCTCCCGAGCTTTCCAAATTGGTCTCCAAGCTCAATATAGAGCTCACTGAAGGAGAGTTCTGTCAAACCGGTTCTTTTCGCCCCGTTGCCACGTCTCGCGAAGGGATCTATGTATGCGGCGCACTTGCGGGACCAAAGGATATCCCCCAGTCGGTTATAGAAGCCAGTTCCGCCGCGGCTGAGGCGGGAGCGCTGTTGAGCGAGGCAAGAAATACGCTCACAAAAATCAGCGAGATTCCGGAAGAGCGCAATGTCACCGGAGAACGGCCGCGGATCGGGGTTTTCGTTTGCCAGTGCGGCATAAACATCGGGGGGATAGTGAACGTACCCGCCGTGCGCGATTATGCCAATTCTCTGCCTTATGTGGAATATGTGGCGGATAATCTCTATACCTGCTCGCAGGATTCTCAGGAATCCATTTCCCAGGTCATCCAGACAAACAACCTGAATCGTATTGTGGTGGCTGCCTGCACACCCAAAACCCATGAGCCTCTTTTTCAGCAAACCCTGACCAGTGCGGGTTTGAATAAGTATCTTTTCGAGATGACCAACATCCGAAACCAGGACTCGTGGGTCCATAAAGATGACCCGGAAAAAGCTACTGAAAAGGCGAAGGATCTGGTTCGCATGGCGGTGACCAAGGCGGCCCTGGTGGAACCATTGCGGGAAGCGGAAGCGGCCGTCGACCAGAGAGCCCTCGTGATCGGCGGTGGAATCTCCGGCATGGCGGCTGCAAAGAGCCTTTCGGCGCAAGGTTATGAAGTGTATCTCGTGGAAAGGTCTTCGGATCTTGGAGGACAGGCCCTTTCTCTCCATAAGACCTGGAAGGGAGAAGACGTTCAGGAAAACCTGGCCGGCTTGATCGCTTCGGTGGAGGCGGATAATCATATCAGTCTTCGTCTTGAGACCGAGCTGAGCAGTGTGGAGGGATTTGTCGGAAATTTCAAGACAACGCTTGCTTCGGATGGAAAAGAAGAGCTCATTGAACATGGCGTAGCGTTTGTTGCCACGGGGGCGAGCGAATTCAAGCCCCATGAATACCTCCATGGGGAAGATCCCCGTGTCATCACCCACCAGGAACTTGACAAGAGATTTATAAAGAATGATTCTTCCCTCAAGGAGATGAAGGCTGCTGTATTTATCCAATGTGTGGGTTCCAGGGAGCCGGAAAGGCCCTACTGTTCGAGGGTATGCTGCACCCATTCCATGGAGAGTGCCCTTCACCTGAAAGAGATCAACCCGGAGATGGACGTATATATTCTGTACAGGGATATTCGGACCTACGGGGAGAGGGAAACCCTCTATCGAAAGGCACGGGCTGCCGGGGTTCTGTTTTTCAGATTTTCGACGGATCGAAAGCCCCGCGTTCGTTCCGGTCAGGACTGTCTTGAAATTGAAGTGATGGATATCATTCTTGAAAGGCCCGTACTTCTGAGGGCCGATCTGGTCGCCCTTGCTTCGGCCATTGTTGCGTACAAAGACGAAAAACTTGCCCAGTTTTTCAAGATCCCCATGAATGATAATGGCTTTTTTGTAGAAGCCCATGCCAAGTTAGGGCCCTCTCAGTTTGCGACGGATGGTGTTTTCCTTTGTGGGATGGCGCATTATCCTAAACCCATAGACGAATCGGTGGCGCAGGCGCAGGCAGCCGCGTCTCGGGCGATTACGCTGTTGGCCAGGAAAAAGATTCAGGTGAGCGGCGCCATCGCGCGCGTGAATCCTGATTTATGCAGCAGCTGCGGCGTCTGCATCGATGTGTGTCCCTATTCGGCTCCCTCTTTTATGAAGGAAGGACGTTTCGCGGGGAAGGCGGAGATCAACCCGGTCCTTTGCAAAGGTTGCGGGCTGTGTGTGGCCTCCTGCAGATCAGGGGCTTTGAACCTGAAAGGATTTGGTGAAGACCAGATTCTCGCCATGATAAACGAAATTTAGTTGCACAATTACGGTTCTAAAATGGATCAAACCCATAGGAGATGAAGGAATGAGTGACTGGGAACCTAAAATTACGACGTTTCTCTGTAACTGGTGCAGTTACGGGGCTGCTGATCTGGCTGGAGTCAGTCGTTTTCAGTATCCGCCCAATTTCAGAATTATTCGAGTTCCGTGTTCCGCCAGGGTAAGCCCTAAATTTGTACTGGCCGCCTTTCGGCATGGATCTGATGGTGTATGGGTCTCCGGCTGACACCCCGGCGACTGCCATTACCTGGAAGGTAATTACTACGCAAGGCGAAAATTTGCTATGTTGAAGGGTTTGCTGGAACATATAGGCGTTGAACAAGGGCGGCTGCATTTTTCCTGGATCTCCTCCGCGGAAGCCACCAAATTTGTTGAAGTGGCGAGGAATGTGGCGGAAGAGGTAAAAGGGCTGGGTCCTACCCGATATTTCATCAAGAAAAGAGCTGAGGTGGCATAATGCTCAAATATACGGAAAGAATAAGAGAAACTGCTGCAAGATTGTTGAAGGACAAAACGGTTGACGTATTTATCGGGTACAGGAAAGGCAGTGTTCCCATGATGAACGAACCGGCACTGGTCAGTGATCCGGAAGAAGTCGACCAGCTCTACTGGGATAATTTCTGCGGCCTGAACCTGTGCAACTATCTCACGAAACGGACCGGAAAAATCGGCATTGCGGCAAACGGCTGTAATTCACGTAACATCGTCACCCACATCATTGAAAATCAGATCAAGCGGGAACAGCTCTACATTGTGGGGATCCCTTGTGAAGGAATGATCGATCACAGGGCGGTGTCGCGAGCGGTGAAAAACAAGGAAATTCTTGAGATTAAACAGGACGAATCCACATTTACGGCAATCGGGAAAGATTTTGAAGAAACCTTTGAAAAGAAGAAATTCTTGCAAAGGAACTGTGCCACGTGCATCCATCACAATCCGGTCATCTATGACGAGATGTTAGGGGAGGCTGTGGAGGAACCGACCGGCGTAGACCCCTACGAGGACGTGAAAAAGATAGAGCAGATGAGTTCCGAACAAAAACAGACCTTCTTCACCAATCTTATATCTCGATGCGTACGGTGTTATGCCTGCCGGAATGTCTGTCCTTTATGTTACTGTCCCACCTGTTTTGTGGATGAATCCGCGCCGCAATGGGTAGGAAAAAGTACCGATCCGACAGATACCATGACCTTCCATTTCCTGAGGGCCTATCATTGCGCCGGGAGGTGTACGGACTGCGGGGCCTGTGAAAGGGTCTGTCCTATGGGGATTTCCATGCGACAGTTTACGAAGAAACTCAATAAAGACGCACTGGAACTTTTCTCGTGGGAGGCTGGGCTTACATTGGAAAAGAGGCCTCCACTGGATGTTTACAGACCGGATGACTATAACGACTTCATAAAATAAAGCGAAAGAGGTTCATACCATGACAGACAAGATATTCACCAGGGAAGAGTGGGTGAAAGGCCTTGAATCATTGAAAGGCAAGTACAGGGTGTTTGTCCCCGCAAAAGATGGCGATTTTCATAACTTTTTCTCCCTGGAGGATGGAAAACAGCCTGATTTTGATTATCAAAATACCAGGAAGTCTCCCAAATCCGTTGTTTATCCCCAATCGGAAAGGATGTTTGAATACAGTCTGGATGAGGCGGACCCTGATGTGAACATATTGAAAGAATCTCCCAAAGACTATTCACCGCAGGCGATTGTCGGGATAAGACCCTGCGACGTGCAGGCCTTTCAGATTGTAAAGCGCAATTTTGATAACCCTGAATTTCGGGATCCCTGGTGGGTGAAGCATTTTGAGTCCACCACCCTGATAGGTCTTGGCTGCAACGATCCCTGTGCCACCTGTTTTTGCACGGAAGTGGGGGGAGGGCCTTTTCATGAGAGCGGGCTTGATGCGCTTATGGTTGACCTGGGCGATAAATTTTTGATTCGAACCCTGACCGAAAAAGGGGAACGTTTCTTAGAAGAAATCACCGGAGGAATTCCGGCGGACGATGCCGCAATAAAATCGGCGGAAGCCCTGGCTTCAGAAGCAACCGGAAAAATCAAGGCCGATGTTCCCACGGATAAACTGAGGGACAAGGCGATCAACGAACTCTTTGATGCCCCTTTCTGGGAAGATGCCGCCTTTGCCTGTCTGAATTGCGGTACATGCACATACCTTTGTCCCACCTGCTGGTGTTTCGACATTCAGGATGAAATTCAAGGCAAAGAGGGGGATAGAATAAGAAATTGGGACTCCTGCATGTTTCCTCTTTTTACCCTCCACGGTTCAGGGCATAATCCCAGAAACAACAAGCTCCAGCGTGTGCGGCAGCGCTTTATGCACAAGCTGAAATATTATGTGGACAAATATGAGAACGGGATTCAATGTTCCGGGTGCGGGCGTTGCGTGCGTTACTGTCCGGTCAATATCGATATTCGGCGAGTAGCCAGATTAATGAATGATTTCGCGTAACGCTGAAAGTAGGGCGCGTGGCGCGAAGAAAATGAAATTCAACGCCGGGCGGAAGTGACCTGGCATAGGTTTGTGAAACTGCAAGCTTTGCGCCCGGCGCTGTGCGCTTTGCGCAAAAAAGAGGGGGTGTTCCATTGGAAAATCCGTATTTACCCTATCCCGTAAGAATAGACAAAATTACCACGGAGACAGAAGACAGAAATTTAAAAACCTTCCGGTTCGTATTTCTTGATCCGGAGGATGAGAAGAAATTTGCATATACTCCCGGACAGTTTGCAGAGCTGTCTATCGCCGGAAAAGGGGAAATCCCCATCGGTATTGCCTCCTCGCCGACGGAGAAGGGATTTGTTGCATTCACCGTGAACAAGACCGGGTTGGTTACCAAGCACCTGCACAATATGAAAGAAGGAGACATCATGGGGATTCGTGGCCCTCTGGGCAACTGGTATCCCTGGGACGAAATGGAAGGCAAAAATGTGGTGATTATCGGCGGTGGATTCGCCTTCACCACCTTGAGATCCAGCATCATCTATATGCTGCATCCTGAAAACAGACCCAAGTTTCAGGACATTATCGTGGTGTATGGGGCCAGGGCGCCGGGAATGCTGCTCTATAAAGATGAACTGGCGGAATGGGAACAGCGGGATGATATTAACATGCACATTACCGTGGATGGAACCGATGACCCCGGCTGGAAATACAATGTAGGTTTTGTTCCTACCGTAACGGAACAGAAAATCACCAGTGCGGAGAATGCCATCGCCATCGTTTGCGGGCCGCCGATCATGATAAAATTCACCCAGCCCGTTCTGGAAAAGCTGGGATTCCCTCCGGAGAGGATCATTCTATCTCTTGAGATGCGCATGAAGTGCGGTATTGGTATTTGTGGACGCTGCAATATCGGGGATCAGTATGTGTGTAAGGATGGGCCTGTGTTTCCTTTGGCTCAATTGAAGAAAATGCCCTCCGAATATTGATTTATGGGGGAGCTCTTATGATAGAGAGAAAGCCGCCTGCGCTTTCTTGATAACGCGGTTTGAACGAGAAATTCGAAACTTGGCATTGGAAATTAGAAAAAGCACATGGTTCTAATGGGTTATCCAATTCCAAATTTCGAATTTTCAGTTTCGCCATCCGATTGCCGGTTTCGAAATCCGACTTTCAACCGGATAATGCACCCATTTCTGAAAAATAGGTAACATTCGATGGTGCAGGATGCCCTTTTGATCTTATATTCCCACACAAACACATAGATCCACAAAGAAATGGCGCTCACTATTTTCGCGCTTTTATGGCTTCGTATGAGATTTACTCATCTCTTTTTTCCTTCAAAACAATCTGCTTATTTCGGAACTATCCGTTCCGATTGACATAAAAAAAGGAAGTCCGGGTTCTGTTTGATGAAAATATATTGAAATCAATCGGTTATATGCTTTTTTCCGGACGCGGCAGACAGACGGAAAAACCGGGGAACCTCTCCTTCAGAATTTTCAGTTCCGGGAGGGGTTTTCATAAAGTTATAAAATGAATGATATCTATTGGTTATTGATTTGGTACGGTTTTTGCTTAATTGCCCCTTTTTGGAGAAGGGCGCCTAACGCATCTGCCCTGAATGTGGAAGACAAATTGGTCTCTCTGATCCTATGAAAAATTTACAAGAAAGGAATGGACTGCATGGAATTTAATGACAATTCTGGCGAAATGACCTTTTCGGGCTCAGTCATGGCAACTGAATGGGATGACGATGACAACATTACAGCTCTGGAGATACTATCCGAGGACGAGTATTACTTTGTCGAAAAAAATGCACTGTGGAATGAACTGGTTGATCTCTGGCAGGAGGATGTTGAAATTACAGGAATTGTGACGGAAGAACGAGATGGAAGCAAGAGAGTCCTCATTACGAGTTATGAAATCTTAGATGAGATAAATTACGATGAGGATGAAATTCCGGGATATGATGAAATAGATGATGGGATCCATG
>JBBSAR010000243.1:0-6606 GCA_038252125.1 Desulfatiglandales bacterium | reverse complement strand
GCATCTGCCGATATACACGCGCATTAAAGGCGATATTGCCGTGGGTATTCATGGCGCCCTTGGGAGGACCGGTCGTCCCCGATGTATAGGTGAGATATGCCACATCCTCGGGCGTGATGCGCGGATCATCGGCCTTCTTTCCGTCAAACGTTCGGATCAAATCCAGCATGTCCTCGGTTCCCGGCGCCTTCATTTTTTTCAACCCTTTGAGGAGCCCGGGAATTTCGGCTTCAGGGGGCAACAAATCCAGAGCGGAAGTGGTCACTACCTTTTCAATGGAGGTGTCTTTCAGGAAGGAAAGATCCAGCCGTCCGGCAATTTCGTCCAGCGTCAGAAGGAGCCTGGCCGCCGAATCTTTGCAGAGATAGGAAAGCTCTTTCTCCTTGTACATGGGATTGATGGGAACCACAATAAGTCCGGCCTTCCAGGCGGCATAGACCGCAACGGGAAACTGGGGAACATTCTGCAGGTCCACAATAATCCGATCGCCCCGTTCAAGCCCCATGTCCGCAAAGGCCGCGGAAAGGTGATTTGAAAGACGATCGATCTCTCCGTACGACAGGGTATGGTCAAAGTAGCAGACCGCCGCGTTTCCGGATCGTTCCCCGGCGGAAACCAGGAAGTCGCTCAAGGCCGTATCGTTTTGAACAATGAGATCGTGAGGCATACCGGCAGGGTAATTTTTCAACCAGGGACGTCCTTCGTAGATGGATGCCATGCGCCACTCCTTGTTAACAGGCGGTCCAACCGCCATCGATATAGATTGTCTGTCCCGTGATGAAATCCGAGGCCTGGGCCGCCAAAAAGATGACAATTCCTTCCAATTCGGGTAAATAACCCCAACGCCCCATGGGCGTGCGATTATTGATGAATTGAAATTTTTCCGGATCGTCCCGCATCTGTTTGACCAGATCGGTCTCAAAATAGGTGGGGCCGATGGCATTCACCCGTACGCCCTGCTTTGCCCACTCCACGGCCATGACCTTGGTCATTTGGTCCACACCGCCCTTGGAAGAGGAATACGCAAGCATATTGGGCAAAGCAATGGTTCCCAATATGGAGCTCATTTGAATGATTTTTCCATATCCCCGCTCCAGCATCTGGGGAGCAACGGCCTGGGCAACCAGAAAATATCCCTTAAGGTTGGTATTCAGAATTCGATCCCAGGCATCCTCCGGGTACTCCGTTACGGGCACCCGGTAATTGACGCCCGCGTTATTCACCAGGATATCGATCTTTCCAAAATAGTTTAAAATCTTGTCAACAGCCTCATGGACGCTTTCCTTGGAGGTAACATCCATGGAAAAACCCGCTGATTTTCGTCCCAAATCCATAATGGAACGGGAAACCCGTTCCAGATCGGCTTCCACGCGACCGCATACCGCCACATCGGCCCCGGCCTTGGCCAGGGCCTTAGCCGAAACCTCCCCCAATCCACGGGTTGAGCCAGTCACCATGGCCACCTTGCCGGTCAAATCAAAAATGTCAAGTGTCATCACGTCTCCTTTCACATCTCGCCGGGTCAACTCTCAAGAATAGACCAGACGTATCTTATTCAAAAAACCTGGCAGAATGGAGTCACAAGGTCTTTTTTGCTGCCGCGGCTTGGATAAACCTTCACCGACCGTGGAGAGGTCCTTCTATGCTGGTACAACGAAACCTATTGGGTTCCCGACGACTCTTTCCGTACCAGCATAGAAGGACCGGTGCTCCATAGGAATCAGATGCGGCAGCAAAAAAGACCTTGTGATGGAATGGATTCCTGATCCGTATTTTGCTGCCAGGGAATTTGGATAGGATGGAACCAGACAGTCTCTTTTTCAATGTAAGATAATGTTTCCGTGATATGCAACCATTTTCTCATCCGGGGATCCTTTGCCAATCCGTGATTCACGATCCATGTGAACAGGATTCGTTCCCTACGCCCCTTTCCCCCAAACCAGATAAGCAATCAAAAATCCCAGGGAGATTCCCATGATGACATATTCCCCTATGGATATCCGATAAGTCCTTCGGAAGGTTCTCCCCACGGAGGCAAATCCCCTGGCTTCCATGGCCATGGCCAACTGCTCGGCAAGCACAAAGGCCTGTACAAGAAGAGGCATGAAAAGGGCCATGAAATGGGGGACGTTTCGCAACCGAAGTCTGAGATCGATTCCTCTGGATCGCTGGGCATCCGCAATGCAGCGCATTCTTCCGGTGATCAATGGGACATAGCGAAGGGAGGACGTCAGGATGAACGAAAATTCATAGGGAACCCCCATCTGCCGCAGGCTGTCGCCCAGGTCTTGCGGATCAAGACTCTGGAAAAAGACAATGGAAAGGGTCAGGAGATTGAAAAGCCGCAGAGAAAGAGAGAGGGCCGGCATCCAGGAAAAAGAAAGGAGAGAAAGGGCGAATACAAGCCCCACAAGAGGCAACGTCAGTTTGAGCGAGGCGACCCAAGGCCTCAACATTTTGAACAGGCACAATCCAAGAAAAAGGAACAGAAGCTCCATTCCAAGATACAGGGTATTTCCGGTCATGAGAACGGCGACCATTCCCATCGTCCCGAGGGCGAGTTTTGTTCGAGGATCAAAGGTCTTGTTCTTCCTTTCAAGCATCTTCCCGCCCCAGCGCACCCATTTGGATGAGAGCTTCATCCTTTGAAAGGCGATCCGGCGGGCCATCTCCCACCACCTGTCCTTCATGAACCACAATCCATCTTTCCGCCGTTGCGAGAGCAAATTCCATATCGTGGGTCACCATGACAATGGCAAGCCCTTTTTCCTTTAATGAGAAAAGAAGTTCGGCAAGTACCTCCAGGAATCGGCCGTCCTGGCCCACGGTAGGCTCGTCCAGAACCAGGAGTTTAGGCCTCATGGCAAGAATGGAAGCGACGGCCACCCGTTTCTTCTGGCCCTCGCTCAGACGATAAGGAGATTTTTCAAGCAGGTCGTGGAGATCAAAAAGAGTGTACAACGCTTCCATCCATTCGCTGGAGTCCCCCCCGGCAAGCCGCATACCTACGGTGAGTTCATCCTTCACGGTGTTTTTGAAAAACTGGTCATTGGGATTCTGAAAGGACAGGCCGATCCGGGAAGCCATTTCGCGGGGCGGGATTCCCTGAATCTCTTTCCCCATGAAAGAAATACGTCCCTTCCGACTGCGATAAAGGCCATTGAAATGCTTGATAAGCGTCGTTTTTCCGGCCCCGTTCTTCCCAACGATGGCAACGATTTCTCTCTCTTTTACCTCAAGGGAGATATCCTTGAGAACAGGCCTTCCTTCTATCTCACGGGAAAGATAACCAGCCTGAAACAGTATCCGTTTCTCCCTGTTGTCCGGTTTTGGAGCCGGCGGGTAATAAGGAATCAGATGTTCTTTCCGCAGGGCGGGCAGTGCTTCACCGGCGGCGCCGTCAAAAACAATTTTACCCCGGTCCATGACCACGCAACGAGACGCGTCCCCGAGGATCTTCCCCACCCGTTGTTCAATGACTACGAGCGTTGTGCCCCTTTTGTGGAGATCAAGGAGAACCTCTCTCACCTTCCGTGCGCTTTCCCAATCCAGATGCGCCAGAGGTTCGTCAAGGACCAGGATCGGGGGGTTCAGACTCAGTACGGAAGCGATGGCAACGACCCTTTTTTCCCCGCCCGATAAGGTGGAAGGAGACCTGCCAAGGAGCTGTTGAATATGGAGAGCCGCGGCGGTCCGTTCAATCGCCTTCTCCATCTCCCGGTCGGGCAGACCGAGACTTTCCAGGCCGAAAGCAATCTCGCCTTCTACTGTGCTGTTGAAAAGCTGGGCCTCGGAATTTTGAAAGACGAGACCCACGCTGGTGATCATGTCGGCAACCGTGCAGACCTTCGTATCCCGACCTTCTACGATAACCGACCCCTCCAGCGTGCCATCGAAAAAATGGGGAACCAGGCCATTCAGGAGATAGGCAAGGGTTGTCTTGCCGGACCCGTTGCCCCCGCACACAAGCAGGTAGTCCCCCTTGGAAATAGACAGATCAATTCCCTTGAGCACCCAATCCCGCGGTTCTTCTTCATATCGGTATCGAACGTTGGTAAGTTGTATCAAGGCTTCCAGACCCCTGCCTTCCTGAGAAGATGCAACGCAAGGATGCCGAAAACAGTCCCTCCGATGGTGCTGATGCTGAAAGCAACCACCAGCGTCGCCACCGCCATGGACTTACCCATAAGCAGAGGTGCAACAATCCAGGCGCTGGCCAGTGCCCCCAACAAACCCGTACCGACCACTTCCCCGATACCGGCGGCATAGATATTTCTGAAGGCCTTGTAGGCCAGCCCGGCCAGAAGGGCGCCGATCATTCCTCCGGGAAAGGCCAGGAGCGTTCCCAACCCTAAAATGTTTCGAAGGATGGCCGCAATCGTCGCAATGAGAAGGGCATAGAGGGGCCCCAACATCACCGCGGAAAGGACGTTTACCATGTGCTGGGCCGGGAAGCACTTGGCAATGCCTACAGGAATAAAGATAGGAGAAAGAGCCACGGAAACGGCCACCAGAATAACCGATGTTGCCACTCTTTTTGTCTTCATGTTGCCTCCAATAAAAAGCCGCTTTCCTTTGTGAAAAGGAAGCGGCTGTGAAAAGGCCATGCTGCACAAACGCTCTTACATAGTGCATTCGTGCCGCTTCCCTCCGCCGGCATTACCCGGTTCAGGTTCTAAGGGTTGCGGGACGAATCTCCCGCTCTCAGTAAAACCACCCCTAGCGACGGAAATCAGGATAAGAAAACAAGGGAAAAATGTCAAGGAATCAAAATCCAGAGCAGCAATTCTCATTATGGCTTTTTGCGTATAACCGGCCAGATTGAAGATAATCCATAATGAGAATTGCTGAATCCAGAGGGCCAATAGCCATCCCGGAGTTTTGCCTTGACACCGAACAGGCGGAATTGATAGAAAAACATAAAAAATGCTTCTTTATTTTTTTGCGTCACGACCCTTTGCACACGCAAAACTGAACTGTTAATCGTCAAAATTTCATAATTTTTCCTGACAGGATATCCTAACCGCAAAACCCGGTTTGTCCGTTTTTTTTAAAAACAGCAGCATCAAACTCTTTAACAGCAAGGAGGATGGTATGGAAAAGAAAGGGATCACCAGAAGGGATTTTGTAAAGGCAGGAGTCGTCACGGCCGCGGCAGCTGCCCTCGGGCCGGGCGCCCTGAAACCGACAGGTTTGTGGGCAGCCACGGAAGGCATCAAGGGACCGGTCAAGGTGGGATACCAGACCATTCTGTCAGGGACGCTGGCCGGTTATGGCGAGTTCCATAAAATGGGCGCCACCATGGCCATGGAGGAGATCAATGCAGCCGGAGGAATCGCCGGCGTGAAACTGGAGATCGATTTCAGAGATTCCACCCTTAAGGCGCCCGAGGCCATTAAGAATGCGCGCTATTTCGTGGACAGCTGGGGCGCCGATTTCCTGGCCGGCGTGGATTCCTCCGGACAGGCCCTGGCCCTGGCGCCCGTCATGAAGGAACTGGATCGTATCCTGATGGTTACGCACGCGGCCACGGAAAAGCTCACCGAGGAACAGGTCTATAAGAACGGGATCAAGCAGATTTTCCGCATCTGCACGCCCACCTACCAGGATGGAAATGCGGCGGCCTTCGTGGCCAAAGATCTCCCGGTGAAGACCTGGGCGACCATCAGCCCCAAGTACGAATATGGCTACACCTGCTGGAAGATGTTTAAAGACACCCTTGGCAAAATGAAGAAGGACGTGCAATTCACGGCCGAATCCTGGGCGCCGTTCGGAACCACGGACTTCCGGCCCCATATCAATACCATCATGGACGCGAACCCCGAAGGCTTTTACTCCACCGAATGGGCCGGAGAACTCATTACGTTCGTGAAGCAGGCAAAACAGGCCGGCATGTTTGAAAAGATCAAACACGTCATGTTTCCTGTGGGTGCCGCAATGGACGTGCTGGAAGGGCTGGGAGGCGAGATGCCGGACAACGTGTGGATATCCGGACGCTACTTTTTCCAGTATCCCCAGACCCACATCAACAACGATTGGGTCGCGCGGTTCCGCAAACGCTGGAACCATTACCCGGCCTACGTCTCTGAAACAGGCTACTCCGCCATGTTTGCCTTCAAGAAGGCGGTGGAAATGGCCGGCTCAAAAGAGACCGCCAAGGTAATCAATGCCATGGAAGGCATGATGCTGGCTTCGCCCGCCGGGTATCGGAATTTCAGAAAAGAAGACCATCAGGCCATGTACGATGTCCCCTGGGGTTTGACCAAAACGGATCCTGCCTATCCCTTCAAGGTCATGGGAAAAACAGTGCTCATACCGGCCAAAGAATGTTTCAACAGGCCGCCTTTTGAAGGCCCGGAAACCACCCCGCCTTTCTGATTGATACAAATTTTCAAAACCCGAAACTCCCCTCCCATGTTGGGAGGGGTTGGGGAAGGGGGAGACGCTTACCCATGCTGGAATCAATCGTCCATGTATGCCTTGCCGGATTGTCCACGGGGATGTTCATCTGGCTGGTTGCCAGCGGATTGACGCTTATTTTCGGCGTTCTGGGCGTGCTGAACTTTGCCCACGGAAGCTTCTACATGCTGGGGGCCTATTTCTGTT
>JBBSAR010000242.1:0-6613 GCA_038252125.1 Desulfatiglandales bacterium | reverse complement strand
CGGAACTCGAAGCTGGTCGGACTGGATGCCGTTCTACGGCAAGCGGATTGACAGCGAACAGACTATACAGGATTAGCGGGGCCTGATCAAACCATGAAACAGATTCGCGTCGTCATTGTAGATGACGAACCCCTGGCTCGTGAGAATATGCATGATCTGCTGGCCGTCCATCCGGAAGTGATCGTCGTGGGTGAGGCCGGCACGGTGGATGAGGCCAGGCAGATACTCAACCAGGAACGACCCGACGCGGTCTTCCTGGATATCCAGATGCCCGGGGGCACCGGTTTTGACGTGCTTTCGGGTTTTGATTTCCCCCTCCAGGTTGTTTTTGTCACCGCTTATGATGCATTTGCCATCCGCGCCTTTCAAGTCAACGCCATCGATTACCTCCTCAAACCCATTGATCGCAGGCTTCTTGCCGGGGCTGTTCGCAGACTCACTGCCGATCCTTCGTCATTTTTTGGCGCCAGGGTTGATGAAGGCGCCGAATCTTCCCCTTTCAGCCTGGGTGACCAGATCCTGGTACACCAAAATGCCAAATATTTTCTCATGTCGCTGCAAAGCATCTGTGTCATACGGGCTTATCGAAATTATACGGAAGCCATTGACGAACAAAATCAGGTCCACCTTTTTCGCAGAAAGCTGAAAGATTGGTGTACCCGTCTTCCCAACCCGCCCTTTCTTCAGCTCGACCGTTCGTTGATCATTCACACCGGCAAAGTTTCCGGCTGGCAGTGGCAAGGCTGCGGGATGCAGGTGGCGTTTCAGGATCATAACGTCACGCTCCGTCTTGGCCGCATAGCTTCCGAACGATTCAGGAAATATATGGAGGGCAGGGTGCTTGAAACAAAGGGACATTACCGCTGTGGCGGCCACCCCGGAACGTCATGAATTTACGCTTGAAATTTACGATCCTGTTGGGTGTTGCGATTGCCGTTACGGTTACCCTTGCCACGTCCACGGTGTACTGGATCGCCAGGGAACAGCTGGAAAAAAGCGCCGCCGAAAAGTTGCGGCAGACCGCCTCGCTCGTGAGCACCCAGATAGAAGGGCGCTTCGAAATCCTTTTTCAGGGTATTGAGGTATGGGCAAAAACGCCTGTAGTGCGGCAGGCCGCGCTGGATCCCCACAACCACGACTTGATTGAACAAGTCAATCGTACCTTTGCAAATATTGTCAGAAGTGATCCCCTTCTCCAGACATTTAACCTTTATGACACCGGAGCGGCCATTGTCGCCTCTTCCATTCCCGAACGCGTGGGTCTGCAGGTTGCACAGGATGTAGTAAAAAAGCGCGATGATTTTCTTGCTGCTCTGGCCGGAAAGTCCACCTTGAAAGGCCCATTCATGGGGCTTTCCAGTGGTGAACCGGTGATTTCTCTTTCCGTACCGGTTTTTTGGGATGGGCGCGTCATCGGGGTTCTACGTCCCATTGTCAGTGTCGCCGCTTTCAATGAAAAATTCCTGAAGCCCCTGGCGAAGCGCCAGGAAGGGAGGGTTTTCCTCTTTGCACCGGATCTGGATACCGAAAAAAGGCCGGATCCCGTGGACCATACCCTTGTTGTTCATACCCCCTATATTTCACCCGACATTCCGGTCATGGCTGAAATGCTTAAAAACAAAAACGGCATCCTGGAGTACGCCGGCAAAGGCATGCAATACTATGCCGCATTTCAGTGGCTGGAAAAACTTCACGCATTGGTGGTGGTGGAGTTGCCCTTAGAGGAAGTGCTGGCCCCCGTCAGACACATCAAATATGCGGCTTTTGCCATCGCACTGGTCATGCTGGGAGTCATTTGGGTTCTTGCGGGAATGACCATTCGGCCGTTGCTTTCCAATCTGCGCAAATGCCTGCAATTCGTGCGGACCATTCGGGATGGTCACAGGGGAGAGCGCATTCAGGTGAAAAGCCGTGACGATGTGGGCGAACTGGCCGATGGACTTAACGAAATGGCGGAACGTCTGCAAACGCAGCACACTGCTCTGGAAGAGAGTGAAATAAAATACCGCTCCATTTTTGAAACCGCCGTGGAAGGGATTTTTCAAACTAATGAGGAAGGACGGTTCCTCACGGCCAACCCGGCTCTGGCAAATATTCTGGGTGTTGAATCCCCGGAAAGGCTCTTCGCCTGCCGGGTGGATGATTTTTATGCCGATCCGGTGCAGCGTAAAGCGATTGTGGATGTCTTAAGGCAAGACCGTGAAGTCGCACGCTATGAGTTTGATGTGAAGCGCCTGGATGGCGAAATCCGGAAATGTTTTGTTTATGCCCGCGCCCAAATGGATAAGAACGGGCGATTGGTCATGATTCAGGGCATCATGCACGATGTGACCCGGGAACATCAAGCCGAAACCGCTCGAAAGCAGGTCGAGACAGCGGAAAAGCTTGCGCTCCGGGCACGCCTCAAAGCGCTGCGCTATCAGATCAACCCCCACTTCCTTTTCAACGTTCTCAACACCATTGACCTCCTTTCAAGAAAAATGCCTGAACGGATTCCGGACCTGCTTCAGGAATTGGCGTCTTACCTTCGCCATACCCTGAAGCCCAGAGTCCGAATGTTGGGGATGTTGCGTGAAGAAGTCCAATCCGTCAAATCCTATTTCGCTATTGAACAAATACGGTTCAAAGATCACCTTGCCGTAACCTTTGCCATCCAGCCGGATGCGGCGGAAGCGCATCTTCCGGATATGCTCCTTCAGCCTCTCGTGGAAAATGCCATCAAGTACGGCATGCGAACCAGTTCCATGCCGTTGCGGATCATCATCGAGGCGGAAGTCAACCAGGAACGCCTGAACATTTCTGTTCGGAACAGCGGACAGTGGGTGACGGAGAACTTCTATCTTCCGGGCCGTCACGGCATCGGGCTTGCCAATCTCCGTGAGCGTTTGGAGATCTTTTACGATAAGCATTTCTCCTTGGAAACAGCAGAGGAGAACGGTTGGGTCAAGATCGAAATTCGACTCCCCCTCAAACCCTCCTTGTCCTTTTTTCCCAGGAAATAGGTCCTCATCCTCGATATTTTTCCCCTGCCTGGCGGTTTCGTCCCGGGAATTGTCTGATTCGTCCCAAAGTGCTTTTTCTTGTACCGGAATTCCGATAAGATCATTTCAATCGGAATTCACCCTATGCATGTTTCACCAAACCCAAACAAAAGGAGATATGATGCATACTAAATATTTCCCCCCCCGGCTCTTTAAAGGTATTCAGTTTATGTTTATCCTCATGATGGTTCAGGGTCTTTTTATGCCCGCCGGTTCAGTTCATGCGGATACCACCGATGGCTGCAAGGCCCAGCCGCGAACGGTTGAAGGCCCGCCGCGGCCTGGATATTACAACCCTGTTTCCCCCCTGGACCGGGCCCTGTTCCCGGCCCCAGAGCTTCTGCTCATACATGCCTCGCCGCCTGTTTCGGGGACTGAACTGGATTTCAAATACATGGTTCCGAATGATGAGAGCCTGGAAAAATGGACTGAATGGGATAAGAAGATACCCTTCAATTCAAGCGACTTCAAAATGGAACTGAACGACAATCGCCCTGTTTCATCGGATTCGGGGCATATCACGGCCTACAACCGGGAACAAGTGGCCTATGCCTTCTTTCGGGCCGACGGACAGGTGGAAGTAGGGCTTTGGGAAAGTATGGAAAGCTATGGAAAGATCCGCACCACCCTTTCGGGAAGCACGGCCGCGGATTCCCGTTCCCTCGACGTGGTGGTGGGGGATCTGGACGGGAAGCTGGGCGAAGACGGGCAGTTTCGCGATGAGGTCGTGGTGGTGCGGACGGGAAAATCCGACCGGTCCGTCTGCTACGTGGACGTCCTGAATTCGAATCTTGAGACCATCTCGCACCAAACCATAAATTACCCTGACGGGGTGAAATTCGTGGCCGCCACCATGGGCGATTTCAACTGGGACGGCCGCCTGGAACTTGCCGTGGCGCTGTCCGGGGAAATAGTCGGCTCCATCCGACTATTGCGATTCAAATGGTCGGAAGGTCTTGCCCCCTGCTCGGATCAACGCATCATAAGCACTGACGGCAACCTGGACATCGCAGCGGGTTCCTTCGACGGCTCCGGCAAGGACCAGTTGGTGATGGTTCATGGGGAATATGACATTTGGGCCGCTATCTATGAGGTCAAGGCCGGCGAAACGGATTTTACCCAAACCTACTTCGACTACCTCAACGGCGATAAAAAACCCAGGGCCTGCCCGGGAGACCTTCGCGTGGTTACCGGCCATTTCGACGGTGATCCCTCAGAGGGATACAACATGAACCGACGCGAGATCCTGGTCTGTTATGCGGAATGCAAGGATGGGCATGACAACTACAATTATATCGACTGCCAGATCTTCGAAGCCTCGGGCCTCAAAACGATGACGCGCGTCCACCACCAGCAGATCAAACGGTCTACTGATAACAATGCCTCCATCCGGCGGATCGACGCGACGGTGGGGAATTTCATCGGCCACGGACAGGACGGAAACGCGGCATCGCCCCTGGATCAGTTCGCCGTCTCCTACCAGTACTGGGACCTGGATCCCATGATCCCTGACGTTCCCACCAAAACCCAGCAGGCCGTCTCCATCATGGGATTTGACAACGACAACACCCTGTCCGAAATTACCCACATGCGCTACTGGATCAAAGATAATATAAACGATGATGATTTTAAACGCGAAAAATATTACTACTGGTCCACGGTGGCGGCGCCGGACAACACGACCAATATCAAGCCTGAACACGGAACCGGCGACTGGCCATATCCCTATGGCAACAGCTGGCTTCTGGGCCCGCCGCAGCATACGATCCTGGACAATGTGAAGGTCCTGAACCGCGTACTCGAGGAACCACCCAAACACGTGGATTATGTTCCGAAAGACACGACGACCGCCGGTTGGACAACGCCCGATGACTGGCAGGTGTTCAACATCTCCGCCTACGGCAACTTTAATGTGAGCTTTCAATACGAAGAGACAAGCGCGTTCAGCACTTCCAACACCAGCACCGTTTCCAAAGACACCGGTGGCTCCAAGTCGCTTAGCCTGTCGGCCAGCGTAGGCGTCCCCCTCGCCAAGGTCAGCGTCGGTTACGAAACCCAGAGCAGTTACGATTACCAATCACAAAAAGATAATTGGAACAACTCTTACAGCTCCTACACGTTTTCAAGCGCCACGGAGACCAACGCAAGCGACGAGATAACCTATTCCACAATGCTCTTCGATGTGTGGCGCTACCCCATCATCGGGCTGCCAAGCGACGACACCGAATACCCCAACGCGGTTTATGAGCTGGTTTTCCCCTCCAGGAAGGTATCGTCCCAGCTAAGCCTCACGGGGATTTCGGACTGGTATCAACCCCTGCACTGTAACCACAACCTGCTCTCCTACCCGGTTTCCGACCAATCCAACTCCCTCCCCTATAAGCCGGACGATATGGGGTCCTATACGTGGACCAATGGCGGGAATCCCGAGACGAATTCAGGCGCCATCAATGACCCGACAAAATTTGTCAGCTATGACGAAAACAGCCAGACCCAGAGCGTTTCCTGGGCCAACTCCAATGAGCAGGGGGCGAGCAGAAGCTACAACAACACCCTGTCTTCGAGTACAACCATTACCGCCGGGATCAGTTCCGAAACCCCTTACGGCGGCGCAAGCGTAAGCGCGAGCTTTAATTTTCATAAGAGCACTTCCATGGGGGGCTCCCAAACGGCCAGTCAGACGGATAGTTCGTCCACCGGCATTACCGTGAATATACCGAGCCAGTCACTCGGCGTTGACAACTCTGCATATCTGTTTAACCCCATCGTGTACATCACCGACGCAGGGACGCTGAAGGTGGCTCACGGCGTTGACCTGACCACGGGAAGCAACAGCGGATGGTATAAACAGATCTACGGGCATTCTTATGATCCGGGGCTGAATCTGCCGAACCGGTTTACATCCAGCATGAATGACAATGGTGTAACGGTCTGGAATGATCTGAAACAGGACGACTCACGAATGGAAATGGTGGGGTGCTTTCTAAGGTCCAACACAGCGGATAAGCTCAGCCAGACCGATTATGACTTCCTTGGAGAATCCATCATCGCCGGTACGTCGGTGCGCTTATGCGCCCGGGTGTATAATTACAGCCTGAACCAGGATATCACGCAAGCCTTTTCCGTCAAATTCGAATACGTACTCATAAATGCGAGCGATAACAGCATTATCGGAGAACGGCAGTCCATCGGGACGGCTACGGTCCCCTCCCCTCTGAAGGCCAGGGATTGGACGGAAATCTATGTTCCGTGGATCCCCGTGGCAAACCAAGAAAATCAGGGCTACCGTTTCTATATCACGGTTGACCCCGAGAACGAGCTACGCAAAGAAATTCACGAGTGGAAGGAGATGCGAAAGGAATATATCGGGTACAACAACTGGTCGGACGATCAGGGGCGAATCTATTCCGGCAACAATGAAGGGTACTGGCCCTGGACCGGCGGCGTGACGGTTTTTGCGTCTGATAGTATCCCACCGGGCGCGCCCCACGACGTTCATCTGAAGTCCGATTCCCTTTCCGTTATGTTGGACGGTGCGCTTAAAAATCAGGATGGCGTCACCCTCAAAAAGG
>JBBSAR010000241.1:0-6625 GCA_038252125.1 Desulfatiglandales bacterium | reverse complement strand
GAATTCCATAAAGAATTGGGTGGAAAGTTCAACTATGCGGATTACCTCAACTGGCCTGATGATGAGCGCTGGGAGATAATAGAAGGCGAGGTTTATAATATGTCTCCTGCGCCGAGCACTGAGCATCAGGGGATTTCATTCAGATTATCAGGGATATTGTATGATTTTCTGAAGGATAAACAGTGTAAGGCTTTTGCTGCTCCTTTCGATGTAAGGCTTGCAGAAGGCAGAGACGAGGCCGATGAAGAAATCCAAACCGTTGTACAGCCGGATCTTGCTGTTATCTGTGATCAGAGCAAGCTTGATAAGAGGGGATGCCTTGGCGCCCCCGATATTACGGTCGAGATATTATCCCCCTCTACGTCTTATAAAGATCAGACCGAGAAACTGCTGCTTTATGAAAAGCATGGTGTCAAAGAGTATTGGATTTTCAACCCTGATGCAAAGTATGCCATGATTTACCGCCTTGACGGAGTGAAATACGGTAAACCGGAGTATTTGACTGAAAATGATATCCTTGAAAGCAAGCCCCTTGAAGGATTAGTGATTGTGTTATCTGCTTTATGGGCGTAGGCGATGCTGGTAACATGGGATTAGCGAGTTCAGACAGGATTTACAGGATCATCAGGGATCAGATGAGGATATCAGGAGCACTTTGGTAGCTTAAATTTCATGAAAATCGGTCTTGACATGGGGTCCACTTTACATGGCTACGGGTGTTTTCCGGTTCTACCCGTCTTGAGTTCAAAGGAAATATCTGGAGACGATGTTTGACATGCACAGCAAAGGGAAAGAAGATTACAGCAGAAGGATTTTTTCACTACTCGTTTTGTATCACTGGCTTGAGATCTTTGGATAACCGCTAAGACGCCCCAGTTAAATACGCTGCGCTGTCTTACGAATTTAACGGGGCAGGCCAAGAGCGCTAAGATTGGTCTATTTTTCTGATATAGACTTCCAGATAAAGATTTTGGGCTGTGTTATCGGTCGGAATCCTCGACGACGTGCTATTTGTACGATTACTCCGATTCCTCCCTCTGGCCTTGCCAAAATCATTATCTGAAAGTCTATAGTAGAAAACGATCAGAAGAAAGCCTCATGTGTAAAAATGGGTTAGGGGAAAGAAGGAGGAGGTAGTGATGAGTGAAGTTTTTGAAGCTGTTTATGATGGTGAGGTTTTCCACCCTGATGGAAAGATCGATTTGATTCCCAATAAACATTATATATTAATTGTTCATGAAAAGCCCCAAAATGCAGATTCCCAAAATGCTTGGGATATCCTTGAGGATTTGACAGGACTTATTGAGGCTCCTGAAGACTGGTCAGTTGAGCATGACCACTACCTTTATGGCATTCCCCGCAAACGAAGAGAATAATCATCATGAAAAAAGATCGCCTTTTCCTTGACACTGCTTTTGTCCAAGCATTGCTGAACCGGCGAGATCAGTATCATTTGCAGGCAAAAACCCTGTTGGATCGAGTTCGGAACGCCTTTGAAATTCTGATAACGGAAGCAATTTTGGTTGAGATAGGGAATGCTCTTGCTTCAATTAATCGAAAGGGGGCGGTTGACTTTATCAACAGTTGTTAAATGACTCCAAACATACGCGTTGTCATGGTTGATTCCGCTCTTTTGAAACGAGGGTTAGATCTGTATGGTAACCGGCCGGATAAAGAATGGGGGCTCACTGATTGTATTTCTATCGTAGTGATGAAAGACAATGGAATGACGGAAGCACTTACGACAGCCGAACATTTTAAGCAAGCTGGATTCAGAGCTCTCTTGATCGAATAGGTGTGAGGAGGACCTATGTATTGGGATGCAAAAGTTGTAAAGCCTTTATCAGACTGCAAAATCTATGTTGAAATAGAGGACGGGCGAAAAGGTATATTCGATATGAAGCCTTATCTTGAACATGGAAGTTTCAGAGAGCTTAAAGATATTCACTATTTTAACCAGGTGGAGATCCTTTTTGGGGCGTTAACCTGGCCACATGAGCAAGATGTTGCACCAGAAACATTAATTGGTGACATGCAGCCCGTCTGATGATAGATCTCGCATAACCACCAACCGTCTGGCGTATGGTACGAAGGGAAGTAGCATTTGAAGTTGGTGGATTTGACCCGTAATTCAAATTCGGAGGGGAAGATGCAGATTTCGGTTACCGTATCCTGAAAAAGGGATACGCCAACAAGGTGGACTTTAAAGTCGGAGTTCATCATTGCAGATCAACAACCGGCATACATTTGGATGAAACATTTATTACTGCATATGATCCGACTCTGTTTCCGGACAAATGGGATCAGGATTTCAAGAGGAGGCTTGTAACGTAATGAAATGTGCTGCTTGTCATCATAAAATGGTCACAAAAACAGGAGAAATGGACCTCAGAATTAATGGGAAACTCTATCTTGTAGAAAATGTTTCCTACGAGGAATGTCCCTTTTGCGGTGAGAAAGTGCTTTCCGCAGAAATCAGCGAAGTATTATTCCAAAAAATCAACAACCAGGAGTTTGTTGAGCAAACGATTCGTGTGCCGGTTTTGGACGAAACCTACGGTTGATTAGGTTGGTCTTAACGATTGCAGCGAAAATACCCTGATATGTGTTTTGTGATCCTGAAGATCAAGTTAATCCTGTCTGAAAATATTCACTTACTCTCTGAGGATAATAATGCGGTTTTTTAATACGGCCGGACCGACGGTTTGTGAAGACCATTACTGCCTTCCACCCCTTGAAAGATTCGATTTGGATGGAGTGCTTTCTCTGATTGATCAGAAGAAGTATTTCGTTTTGCATGCCCCGAGGCAAAGCGGAAAAACCACCTCCCTTCTGTCGCTTATGAAGTATCTGAATGCAGGAGGACGATACCGCGTCCTCTATTGTAATGTAGAGGCTGCCCAGGCTGCGAGAGAAGATGTCGAGAGAGGAATCAGAGCGATATTAAGCGAGATGGCAGATAGGGCTGACACCTATTTCGGAGACAAAACGATTCAAAGCAGTTTTGTGAAAATATTGGAAGAAAGAGGCGGTGACGCGGCCCTTAACGCTGTTATCACTCGTTGGTGTAAAAATAGTAGATTGCCGGTGATTCTTCTTATTGATGAAATAGATTCGCTGATCGGAGATACCCTTGTTTCCGTTTTGCGCCAGTTAAGGGCAGGGTATGATAAGCGTTCAGAGTTCTTTCCTCAGAGTATTATTCTGTGCGGCGTGCGTGATGTACGCGACTATCGAATACACTCCTCCAGAGAAAAAGCAATCATTACCGGTGGTAGCGCTTTCAACGTCAAAGCTGAATCTCTCCGTTTGGGAGATTTTGCCCGGGATGATGTTTACATTCTGTATGGTCAGCACACAGAGGAAACAGGACAACAATTCATTGACGGGGCACTTGACCGGGTCTGGGAACTCACCGAAGGACAGCCCTGGTTGGTGAACGCATTGGGTTATGAGGTCTGTTTCAAGATGCCAGAAGGGCTGGACAGGCGCAACCCAGTAACAGAGGAGATGATTGAGCAAGCCAAGGAAAATATTATCTTGAGACGAGATACTCATTTGGATCAATTGGCCGATAAGCTAAGGGAGGAACGGGTTCGAAGAGTAATCGAACCTATTTTGATAGGTTTAAAGGAACCGGAGCAGATCCCTATGGATGATCTTTATTATGCGACGGATTTGGGGCTTATTAAGATTGATGGACAGCTCAGGATAGCGAATCGAATTTATCAGGAGGTCATTCCTCGGGAGTTGACGTACAGTGCTCAGGTTACAATATCGGAACAACCTGCATGGTATGTTATGCCTGATGGGAGTCTGAACATGGAAAAACTCTGCTTGTCTTTTCAGGAATTTTTTCGTGAGCATTCAGAACATTGGGTGGAGAGGTTTGCATACAAAGAAGCAGGACCGCAGCTTCTGATGCAGGCGTTCTTGCAACGGATTATTAACGGCGGAGGTCGTGTTGAAAGAGAATACGGCCTGGGACGTTTAAGGACTGACCTGTTGGTTATCTGGCCCACAGATACGCATGGCCCAAAAGGCAAAGCCCATGAGCCAAGGAATATCCAAAGGATTGTTATTGAGTTGAAAGTGCTGCGCAATACGTTGGACCGAACAGTTGCAGAAGGTCTTAAACAGACGTATGCCTATATGGACAGATGTGGCGCGGATGAAGGCCATTTGATCATTTTTGACAGGAGCAAAAAAAAGAACTGGGAAGAAAAGGTATTCCGACGCGAAGAATCATTTAAAGGAAAAAAAATCTGCGTCTGGGGGATGTAATCGAAGGGCTACAAACATAATCCGAGACAAAGCTCTGAAAAAAACCGAATGAGAAGACTGCCACAGTCAAACAGGATAAACAGGATTAACGGGATGAAAAAAAAGGGGCATAAATATGAAAATGTGTCGGGTATAGAGAATGTTGAAATCATTGTTGACGGTAACAAGACGACTATTGTGAAAAGTAGGGATGAAAATAAATTCATGAAATGGGTTGGTCGCGGGGGTAAGCAAAGCAGAACGAGCGTAGATCGTATGGTGGATCAGCTCCGCGGTAGAACCGATGAATAGTTTTGTATCGATACGAATCGTCTTATCTGGCATGTTTTCAACTTGATTTGAAACCCTCTGTGACTCAGCGGTTCAGCGAGAGAAATGTTTTTCTGAAATGATCGACAAGAAAAGAATATTTTCGAAACTTCCCTATTCTATTCAGCTTCCTGTGGCAAAAGCCTATTGCAATCATAAAAAAAAATGGATTAAGGATCTCAACTCACCGGTTACATTGATCTTTTTCGTTACGGCTCGCTGCAGCCACTGTTTCTTTTGTCAGGAAATCAACACGCCTTCTGATGCGGAGTTGTCCATTGACGAAATTCGGAAAATCGCACGGTCTTTTGAACATCCGGTATCCCTGTCGCTGACAGAAAAAGAAATAGGGACAGAGTCCCAGGAAGAAGTCAAGAGGAAAAATCATCCTGTTTTCAGACAACACTCCACCCTTATCCGCAAATGCGAATTTTTTTTATTGCGGTGAACGCCTCCAATCATTGGTCTTCAAGAGCCGAGTTAGCCGGTGGCAAACCCTGTCTTTAATGCCCGACTTTGGCAGCCTGGTATGACAAGATTTCTGTGTTTTTATTTCCTGATCAAAGTACCTTTGTATGCGGGGACATGGAATAACATTTGAAACACAGCGCTGAAAAATAATCAGGGATGAATGTTATAGGCCTGACACCCATGTCTTTTTACACCCTTTTTCTTCTTGACGGGTCGGAATTGAATATTTAAACCATGTCTAAACATTCAAACAGTCGTCGTGAGGAGGTTATTATGACCGAAGCCGTCTTGGATATCAAGCAGTGGGGAAATAATTTGGGTGTTCGCCTGCCTGCAGCGGTGGCTCGCGCAGCGCATTTATATGTCGATCAACGTGTGCGCATTTCAGTGGAAGACAGTGCTATCGTGATCCGGCCTGTAGAAGATGCTGAACCGACATTGGATCAGCGCCTGGCCCGGTTTGACCCGGCCCGGCATGGAGGCGAAGTAATGCGGGGCCGGGCTGTTGGTGCTGAGCTGTGGTAACGACAAGCAAAAAGGCGAAAGGCAGCCGGCCGTGGGCGCCGGCGCGGCAGGATATCATCTGGATCGATTGCAATCCCCGGGCAGGACAGGAAATGCGTGATGTACACCCATTTCTGGCACTTTCTCCGCGAAACTTCAACAACACGACATCCCTGGTCATCGGCCTGCCCATGACTACAGCGGAATACAATGCCGACAACCCATTTGCTGTTGCCATCGGGCAGGCCAAAGGTCGAAGCAAGGCAGGGAAAACGAGTTACGTACTCTGCCACCAGCCAAAATCATTTGACTGGCGTATGCGCGGTGCGAGGTTGCATCCGCTCAAGAAGTTGCCGGATGTGCCCTTCGCTGATGTATGCAGGCGTCTGAATCAGATAATCGAGTTGGGGTGAGGTTATTCCAATCCTTGGGTTGGAATGAGGATAATCGTGATTGGAGAACATGCAATAAAATCAGTGCCTTCAAGCCTAAAGGAAAGGATTTTCTATCAGAATGCCTTCAATCAGTTGTCCGTGATTCAGGTCTTCTGTAAATATCTTATCAGCCTTTGCGTTTCTGGCAGCTGCTATAATTAAGGAATCCCAGAAGGATAGGATATGCCTTTCTCCGATCTCAGAGGCTAATAAAATTGTATTGGAATCATTCAATTCAACGGGCCAAAAAAAATAATTTTCTATGATTCCTCGTGCCGTTGCCGGCGAGAGTGGCTTTGGTATTTTTTGGGTAAGGTTTACATAAAATTCTTGTAGGACTTGAGTGCTGATGACTCCGATTTCTTGGTCCCAAAGTTTTTGGACGACACTTGCTGCTATCTCTCTTTTCGACCCGGCATCCAAGTCATGGGCATAAACGAGGACATTGGTATCAACAAATGTTTTACCGTTCATGAAGTTCCTTTCTGGAGGCCGCTATGTTTCCCCCTAAATGAAATCCTGTTTTCAGATTTTCCATCGCTCTTCGCTTTGCCAACTGATATTTTTCCGTTTCTTCAACGGTTTTTCGCAATTCATCTGAGAGCATTCCGCTGATGGAGGTT